>CALROE020000190.1:0-6480 GCA_943369715.1 Bradyrhizobium ivorense | reverse complement strand
GGATTGCTTCGCTGCGCTCGCAATGACGTTGAGGGAGTGGCGCTCAAACGCAAAGCGATTGAGCGTTGTCACAGGAAATCGAACACATGCTCGGCATTCACGAATTCTGGCTCTTCATCCTCTCCGGCCTGCTGCTCAACATCACGCCGGGACCGGATACCGCCCATATCATCGGCCGCAGCGTGCAGATGGGGTGGCGCGGCGGTGCGGCCGCCGCGCTTGGCATTTGCACCGGCTGTCTGGTGCATGTGTTTGCCGCGGCACTCGGCCTGTCGGCGCTGCTCGCGGCGTCATCGGTCGCATTTACCGTGGTGAAATGGGCGGGTGCTGCCTATCTCTGCTTCATCGGCGTCCAGCTGCTGCTGTCGCGGTCGGGCGCGATGCTGTCAGCCGATGCGGCGGCGGTGGGTGACGCGATCTCGCTGCGTCAGGTGTTCTGGCAGGGCGCGCTGACCAATGTGCTGAACCCGAAAGTGGCGCTGTTCTTTCTCGCCTTCCTGCCGCAATTCGTGACCGCGGATTCGCCGCACAAGGCCGCCGCCTTCGTACTGCTCGGCCTGATTTTCATTTTCAACGGCATGCTGTGGTGCCTCGGTGTGGCTGCGTTCGCAGCGCGCGCCGCCCGCAGCATCCGGCAATCCGGCCGTGCCTTGCTCTGGATCAATCGCGCGCTGGGCGGGCTGTTCATCTATCTCGGCGTCCGCATCGCCATGTTTCAAGCGCGCTGAATGTTGTAAATCGTGCTGCCGACGAGATAGAGCCCGAGCAGGATCATCGCGATCAGGAACCAGCGGCGGAACGCTTCCGGCTGCATCCGCGAGCGCACCGCCTGGCCGATGAACATGCCGGCAAAGGCGGCCGCCATCGCCACCGCGCCCGGCAGTGCGGTTGCCGTGGTCAGCAGGCCTGATGCGGTGAGATTGAAAGCCAGCGCCACCGTAGCTACGGTGAAGAACACCCCGAGCGCTTGCACCAGCTCGTCCTTTTCCATGCCGATCGCCTGCATGAACGGCATCGACGGGATCACCTGCACGCCGGTCGCGGCCGAGACCAGGCCGGTGATGATTCCGACGATGCCTCCGACCCAGCCTTCGTTGCGGCGCGCGACGTGAAACGTGAATTTGTTGAGCCCGATGATCGCATAGATCACCAGGAGCACGCCGAGCACGATGGTGCCGTAGCGCGCATAGGGCCCGGTCAGCATGTCCGCGTTCAGCCAGATGCCGATCACGGTGCCCACCATCAGCGGCCACAGCCGGCGGATGATGTCGCGCAGATAGGGGCCGACGAATGTCTGCCAGATATTGGTGATGATGGCCGGCACGATCACGATGGCGAGCGCGTGCGAAGGCTGCATCGTCACCGCGAGCAGGCCCATCGACACCGTCGGCAGGCCGAGCCCGATCACACCCTTGACGAATCCGGCGAGCAGGAAGGCGGCGGCGATCAGCAGCAACAGGGGTTCGAACATGGGATCACATTGACCGATCGGGGCTGCCGGCACAATCTGGAGCTTACAGACCCAGCCTTCGGCGGTGGCGAAGGCTGGGAGCTATCCGCACCTACCGACCTCATCCTGAGGAGCGGCCCGCCTGGCCGCGTCTCGAAGGATGAGAAACACGGGCTTTCATGGTTCGAGACGGCGCAAGGGCGCCTCCTCACCATGAGGATCATGGACCACTGGAATCCGCCATGCGTTTCGACCTGGTCGACCTGCAACTGTTCGTCGCCGTGGCCGAGGCGGGCAGCATTACCGGTGGCGCCGACCGCGCCCATCTGGCGCTGGCGTCGGCCAGCGCGCGGATCAAGGGATTGGAAGCGGCCCTCGGCGCGGCGCTGGTGAAGCGTGGCCGGCGCGGCATCGAGCTGACCGCGGCGGGCGAAAGCCTGCTCGATCATGCCCGCATCATCCTGCACAATGTCGATGCGATGCGCGGCGACCTCGCGGCTTACGCCGATGGCACCAAAGCCACCATCCGCCTGCTCACCAACACCTCGGGATTGTCGGAGTATCTGCCGAAGACACTGGCGGCCTTTCTTGGCCTCCATCCGCATCTTTCAATCGATGTCGAGGAGCGCGAAAGCGCCGACATTGCCCAGGCCATCGTGTCCGGGGCCGCCGACCTCGGATTGGCGGCCGAGCATGCCTTGCCTGATACGATCGAGCGGATTGCCTTCAGCGACGACCGCCTGGTGCTGATTGCCGCCCGTGGCGACGAGCTGGCAAAACGGCGGCAGATCGATTTTCGCGAAGTGATCGACCGCGAATTCATCGGCCTGACCACGGCGAGCGCGCTGCATGCGCACATCGCCGGACATGCGGCGCGGCTCGGCGCGCGCCTGCGCTTCCGGGCGCGGCTCAACAATTTCCATTCGATCGGCCAGATGGTGGCGGCCGGCATTGGCATCGCCGTGATGCCGGAAGTCGCGGCCCGGCGCTGCGCAAAATCGATGCGGATCGGCCTGGTGCGGATTCGCGACCCCTGGGCGAGCCGCAAGCTCGTGATCTGCGCCCGCAGTTTCAGGGCGTTGCCGCGGCCGGCGCAGCAATTCGTGGAGCATTTGCGCAAAGCCGCGCAGCATTGAAGAAGATCGTAGCCCGTTCGGGGAACTGCACGGGCGGCTCGATTACCGATGAAGCCGCTCACTTCGTCGTCGTGAGACCGGCATCCTTGATCACCTTGGCCCATTTCGCGGTTTCGTCACCGATGAATTGGCGAAAATGCTCCGGCGCATCGCCGATCACGGTCAGGCCCTGATCGGCGAGTTTGGCCTTGACGGCCGGGTCAGCCATCGCCGCGGTCGCGATCTTGTTCAGGCTTGCGACGAGGGCAGGCGGCGTCCCGCCCGGCGCGATCATGCCGTACCAGTTCTCGATCAGCAGATCGGGCATGCCGACTTCCGCGGTGGTCGGCACATCGGGCGCGGTCGCCGCACGCTCGCGGGCGCCGAGCGCAATCGGCCGCAGCGAGCCTGCCTTGATATGCGGCAGGATCACCGGCAGGTCGAGAAACGTCATCTGCACCTGTTGGCCGAGCAGGTCGTTGATGGCGGGGGCAGCACCCCGATACGGCACGTGCACGACGTCGATTTTCGCGGTCAGTTTGAACAACTCGCCGGCCAGGTGCGGCAGGCCGCCAAGGCCGGCGGAGGCAAAATTGAGCTTGCCGGGCTGCGCCTTGGCCAGGGCTACGAGTTCAGCCATGTTGTTGGCCGGGACGTTGCTGGCCACTACCAGCATCTCCGGCACCGTCACGACCAGCGTGACCGGCGCAAAATCCCTGACGACGTCGTAAGGGACTTTTTCCATCGAGGGATTGATGACGAGCGAACTCGCGCTCACGATTCCGATGGTGTAGCCGTCGGGTGCCGCCTTCGCGATCATGTCGGTTCCCAGCACCCCGGCCTGTCCGCCGCGGTTCTCGATCACGACAGGCTGTTTTGCCAATTCCGACATGCGCTGGCCGACGATCCGCGCGATGATGTCGTTGGGGCCGCCGGCCGGGAACGGCACGATCAGTTTGATCGGCTTGCTGGGAAAATCCTGCGCGGTAGCCAGCGTTGGCGTCAGCACCAGCAGCGACAGGCCAGCCACAAGCGTTCCGAGAATCCTCATCAAAGCCTCCCCGCTGCCAATTTTCCTCAGGATGAGGAAGACGCAGCGCGGTGGCAACAGCGAATTAGCTGTTGAGCAACTTGATCGCCGCTTCGTGCACGCGCGGATCGCCGGCGGCGATGATGCGGCCGCCGCTCTGGGCGGGCTTGCCTTCCCAAGTGGTGACGACGCCGCCGGCGCCGGTGATGATCGGGATCAATGCCGCGATGTCGTAGGGCTTCAGTTCGGTCTCGATGACGAGATCGAGATGCCCCGCGGCCAGCATGCAATAGGAGTAGCAGTCGCCGCCGTAGCGGGTCAGCCGCACGCCGGCTTCGACACGGCCGAAGGCTTCGCGGTCGGCGTTGTTCATCAACAGCGGACTGGTCGTGTACGAGGTCGCCTCGCCGAGCGAGGGGCAGCGTCGTACCGCGAGTTTCCGCGTCCCCGACGGACCGTCATACTGCGCCGAGCCGCTGTCGCCGGAAAAGCGCTCGCCGATGAAGGGCTGGTGCATCATCCCGAACACCGGCGTGCCCCTGTGCAACAGCGCGATCAGGGTGCCCCAGATGGGAAACCCAGCGATGAAGGATTTGGTGCCGTCGATCGGATCCAGCACCCAGACATATTCGGCGTCCTCGTTCTCGCTGCCGAATTCCTCGCCGACAATGCCGTGCTGGGGAAAATTGCCCTTGATCAGCCGCCGCATCACCGCCTCGGCGGCGCGGTCGGCCTCGGTGACGGGATCGAAATCGTGACTGCTCTTGTTGTCGATCGAGAGCGAGGTCCGGAAGAACGGCAGGATGGTCTCGCCCGACGTGGTCGCGAGGCGGCCGATAAAGGCGGTAAAGTCGATGACCGTCACGGCGGTTCCTTCAGGGATGGAGCGGGTGGAGGGTGTTCTTGCGCCCTTGCCTAGCCCAATCCGGCAGGCCGCGCACGGGTCACACACACATTATACAACGGCCGATACCGGCACCGCGCCGGCCTTCGGCGCCTGATCGGCCTCCGAATCAACCTTCGGAACGGTGTATTTTCCGATGGCATCGCCGATCACGAAATCGCGAGACTAATGGCGCTCGCCCGGCGCCGATACGCGACCCGCGTCGGCGTGGGCGATCAAGCTTTTGAAATAGCTCAATAAACCTCTGGTATACACAATCCATCTGCAGCCCAGCCATGCATATTTTGCACCGCAAATGAGTCAAAAACCCTTGCACTTTGTGCAGCGCGGTCGCATATTGTTGCGGTGCGGTAGCGCCTCGCGCTATCGCTGCCCTCCTTGGGCGTTTCCTCCCTAGACTTGGGCCGCTTGTTCATTCAAGCGGCCCTTTTTTCTTTTGGGTTCAACCGTCATTCCGGGGCGATGCGGTTCATCGAACCGGGAATCCAGAAATTGTTGGACGAGATTCCGGGTTCAGCCCTGCGGGTTGCCCCGGAATGACGACAGGATTACTCCGCCGCGGCCTGGAACGGGCCGAGATCGCCGAACGGAACCGCGGCCAGCGCATCGGCCAGTGCTGCGAAATCCGCGGTCACCTGGCTGAACCTGGCGCTGCGTTCGCGCCGCCGCTCATCCATATAGATCGCACGGTTGAGCTCGAGCTGGATGGTGTGCAGTCCGGATGCCGGATTGCCGTAATGCTCGGTGATGAAGCCGCCGGCATAGGGCTTGTTGCGCCCGACCGAATAACCCAGTGCGGTCATGGTTTCCTCGACCATGTCGGGCAGCAGGGCGGCGCAGCTGGTGCCGTAGCGATCGCCGATCACCATGTCCGGCCGTCGCGGCTCGTCGCGCGATACGCCGACCGAGGGCATCGAATGGCAATCGACCAGGATCACGGTGCCGAACGCCTGATGCGCCTTGTTGATCAGCCGGCGCAGCGCGCGGTGATAGGGCTTGTACAGCGCCTCGATCCGCGCCAGCCCGTCATCGACCGAAAGCCGCTCGCGATAGATCTCCTGGCCGTCGCCGACCACGCGCGGGATGGTGCCGAGACCGCCGGCCACCCGCATCGAGCGGGTATTGGCGAAGCTCGGCAGGCGGCCTGCGAACATCCTGGGATCGAGTTCGTAGGGTTCGCGATTGACGTCGACATAGGAGCGGGGAAAATTGACCCGGACCGTCGGAAAGCCGCGATCGCTCAGATCCGCGATCAGCTCGTCCATGAAGGAATCTTCGGAACGGCGCAGCGCGGCCACGTCGATCCGCGACGCATTGAGGAACTCGTGCGGATAGACCGAGCCGGAATGAGGGGAATTGAAGATGATGGGCGCCCGCCATACGGCCGGCTCGACGATCTCGAACGGAGGCGACAGTTCGCCATCTAACTGGGGCATCGTCGGGCGCCGTCCCTGCAATCCGCTGCTTCTGGATGCGTCGATTCTGCCAGAAAAACGGTGTTCTTATGGGAATACTCTTATCAGAAGACATTCTCGGTAATCACAACCGTTCTGCCAAGTGAAAAAAGTTTGAAAGCCTCTGGAACGCCTCTCAGCCGCCAAAAGGCCCGGCTTCATTGCCTTCAAGCGCATTCCGGTACAGAAATGGCGCCATCCGCCGCCCGATCGCGCGCCGCCCTTTAACCCAAATTTACCCTCTGTCGGGCTTAGTGAGCGGATTGATCCTCGTAACCGGATTCGACGACCCATCATCATGCACAAAATCCTCCTCGCCGAAGACGACAACGACATGCGCCGCTTCCTGGTCAAGGCGCTTGAAAACGCCGGTTTTCAGGTCTCGTCCCACGACAACGGCATGTCCGCCTATCAGCGGCTACGCGAGGAGCCGTTCGAGATGCTGCTCACCGATATCGTGATGCCCGAAATGGACGGTATCGAGCTGGCGCGCCGCGCCTCGGAACTCGATCCGGACATCAAGATCA
>CALROE020000189.1:0-6519 GCA_943369715.1 Bradyrhizobium ivorense | reverse complement strand
AGTAGAGCCCGTTCCGCATGTTCGGCGTGTCCGGCCAGTATCGAGCAACCATAGCAGGTTTGGGAAAGTGCCGTTCGCTGCCCCCGCTCAGATCGGCGCCGTGCGACCGGCCTTATCACCAGGCCTCGAAGCGAAGCTCGGCAGCGCCTTTGGCGGCAATGCCGCGGACTTCCCAGTTGGCGGAACCGTTCAGCGAACGGCACTGGATCCGGATCATGGTGCCGCGCTCGTCCTTGCCGGCGTCCTCGACCACGCCGACCACCGGGCAGTTGAGGCCTTCCGAGGCGATCTGCCCGGCGAGCTTCTGCTTTTCCTTTTGATTGGGCTGGGTCTTGAGCGGGGTTTGCGCGGCGGCAGCCGCAAGGCTGCACACCAGGACAAGTCCGGCGGTCGATATCCGTTGAACGCGACGATGGATGGGAGTCATTTCCGAAGCGTATCAAACCGGAAGCTGAAAATCATCTGCGAAAGATTTTATTAATGATTTCCCTTAAAGGGAAATTTGCCTGTCTCGCCCACGATGCGCAACCGCAAAGCATTTTTGCCGATCGCAATTTTTCAAAGCCACACGGGAAGGCACCACTATGACGATGTCACGCGTATATGCAGCACTGATCGCTTCGGCCGTTACCGCCATGGCGCTTCCGACCGCGGCCTCCGCGCAATGCCATGGCTGCTACATGCCCCCGCCGCCGCCTTGCGTCACCTGCTATCAGCGCCAGGTCGTGCCGCCGCAGTACCGCACCGTCAATGAAACCGTGATGGTTGACCCCGGCCGGGTTATCGCCCACCGCACCCCGGCGCAATACCGCACCGTGATGGTGCCGAAGACCGTGATGGTGGCGCCGGAAGGCGTGCAGTACGAGCGCACCCCGCCGCAATATGCCACCCGCCAGCGCGTCGAAATGGTCGCGCCCGCCCGCGAATACTACGTCGCGACACCGCCGCGCTGCGCCACCTGCGGGTACTGACGTCGCAGGCGAGAAGCGCCCGTAGGGGGGTTGAAACAAGCAGAGGCCCTGGAGCGATCCGGGGCCTTTGGTCTTAGGTGGTGAGGTGATCTGATTTCAGGACTTGCCGGCGCGCCCGGTCTTGCGAGGAGCCGGCGGCTGCGGCACCGCAAAGATCCCGAACTCCTCGGTCAGCACGGTCGCCAGCCACGACTGATATTCGCCGTAGCGGCGGTTATCCCGCGCGATCACGCCAAGCTCCGGCTCTTCCCCCGCCCGCAATTTGCGCAGCACGATGGGGGCTGCGACCGGAATGTAGATCGACCCCTTGGGGTTGCTGAGCGTCGAAATGATGCCGCGCATCATGTCCTCGGTATCGGGCAGCGACAGCAGAACGGTTCGCACGTTCCCCGCGCTGGAGCTCACGAGGTTCATGAACGCGGTGCCGAACGGGATATAGACCGTGCCGACCTGCCGGTACTTGCCGTCGAAGCGCGACTTCTCCTCGAACACCAGGCACTTTTGCGCGTCGCTCCACGCGATCGAGATCAGATAGGCATTGAAGTTGGCGGGGTTGGCGAACATCGGTCGGACGCAGAGATAGTCGCCCTGCAGATACTCGACGGCATCGAAGACATAGCCGCCGACCGACTTGGCGGCGGTGTCGTCCCGGACCTTGATTTGCCCTTCGGCTTGCCTTTGAAAACTGGTTTTGAGAATGCCTTCGACCTTGTTCAGGGTGCGCTCGGTGAAGTCGCCCTGAAACAGTTTTTCGATCGATGATTTCGACAGATGTTCGCGGATCAGGTCCTTGCGGGCCAGGCCGTTGGCGTCCAGATGGCGCTGGATCGCGCTGGCGATGGCCTTCTTGTCCTGCCTGGAGCCGAGCCCCGTCTCCTGCGTCATGCCGTGGCACCCCAAAATTCATCAAAATCTAGCATGAACTTTCATGACTTGCCTATGTCGCCGCCGTCGCGTTCCATTTTTTGCGAATTCGGCTCGCGGTCATCCGAACAATGCGGCGAAGCGACATTCTTGATGGTCGCTGAAATCCGCATGGTTAATTTAGGCTAGCGGCGCGGGCAGCGAGGGGCTGTTCGCGAATCGAGAGCAGGGCGTCGGCATGCCGAACAGCGCGGCGATAGGCGAGGACGTAACTGGCGATCCCAGCAGGATTCGAACCTGCAACCCACGGAGTAGAAATCCGTTACTCTATCCAGTTGAGCTATGGGACCGTAGCTGCACGGCGCCTGGCCTTCATAGCATTGCCAATATGAAAAATCCGCTGTCCGGCCAAGCCCTTTTGCGAACCATTTTCAGCTTCCGGGCGACATACCGAAACGGTGGATCGTTGCGTTTGTCCGCCCTCGAGGCAATGCTGCGCCACGGCCGGCTGCCGGGTGACGTCCAGGGGCTCGCTTCGTCATATGCTGCACGCGATTTTTTCGCTACCTGCTTCGGCGGCCACGAGGCCGTCACCTTTTCGCGCACTTCTGAACCAAACGTGGCGCCTGACCGCGTCCCAGGGAGCTCCATCATGATTGGTTTGATTCGCGCCGCAGCCCTTTGCGCAACGCTAATGCTCGGCCTCGTCACGGCGCAAGCCGCGGACAAGGCCTTCAAACGCGACGATCTGCAGGATTCGGCGGTCAAGCTGGAGGCCCAGATCAAGAGCGAAGCCGGCGCGGTGGCGAAATCCAGCGCGACCCTGAAAACCGATGCCGACGCCGCCTTCAAGCGCAGCGACTTCCGCACCGGCCTGCAGATCCTGGGGCAGATCGCGACTACCTCGCCGGAGGACAGCGGCAACTGGCTGCGGCTGGCCCGCGCCATCTTCCAGATCTGGCCGAAGAACTCCAGCGAAGGCACCTTCCTGTTGGAGCGCGCCTCGACCGCGGCCTACATCGCCTACCAGCGTGCCGGCAATGCCGGCGAAGAGGCGGACGCGCTGGCCGTGCTCGGCCGCGCCATGTCCGACCGCAAGCTGTGGCGTCCGGCGCTGGACAGCCTGCGGCTGTCGCTCGACCTGCGCGAGGTCGCCGAGGTGCGTGGGCAGTACGAGAAGATGCGCGACCAGCACGGCTTCCGGCTGCTCGACTACACCGTGGATTCCGATTCGGCGTCGCCGCGCGCCTGTTTCCAGTTCTCCGAGGACCTCGCCAAGCGCGTCGACTTTGCGCCGTTCCTGGCGCTGGCGGGCAGCGACAAGCCGGCGCTGACATCGGAAGGCAAGCAGCTTTGCGTCGACGGCCTCAAGCACGGCGAGCGCTACAACGTCAATCTGCGCGCCGGGCTGCCCTCCACGGTGAAGGAAACCCTGCCGAAATCGGCCGAATTCAACATCTATGTGCGTGACCGCAAGCCGTTCGTGCGCTTCACCGGGCGCGCCTATGTGCTGCCGCGCAGCGGCCAGCGCGGCATTCCCCTGGTCACCGTCAATACCCCCTCGGCGTCGGTCAACGTGTTCCGGATCGGCGACCGCAACCTGATCAATACGGTGCTGAGCAGCGACTTTCAGCAGGCGTTGAGCAAATACGAGCTTTCCGATCTCGGTAACGAGCGCGGCGTGAAGGTGTGGTCCGGGGAACTCGCCACCGCGACCACGCTCAATCAGGACGTCACCACGGCGTTTCCGGTCGACCAGGCCCTCGGCGACCTGCAGCCCGGCGTCTATGTCATGACGGCCGAAGCCAAGGGCCCCGGCAGCGACAACGACAATTCGCTGGCGACCCAGTGGTTCATCGTTTCCGACCTGGGCCTGACGGCCTTCTCCGGCAATGACGGCATCCACGTGTTCGTCAATTCGCTGGCCTCGACCGAGGCGGTGGCCAAGGCCGAGGTACGGCTGGTGGCGCGCAACAACGAAATCCTGGCGACCCGCAAGACCAATGATTCCGGCCATGTGCTGTTCGAGGCAGGGCTGGCGCGCGGCGAGGGCGGGCTGTCGCCGGCCATGCTGACGGTATCCGGCGAGAAGACGGACTATGCCTTCCTCAGCCTGAAATCCAACGCCTTCGACCTCTCGGATCGCGGCGTGTCCGGCCGGGCCGTCCCGGCGGGCGCCGATGCCTTCGTCTATACCGAGCGCGGTGTCTATCGCTCCAGCGAGACGGTCTATCTCACCGCGCTGCTGCGTGACGGCCAGGGCAATGCCGTGGCGGGCGGGCCGCTGACGCTGGTGATCGAGCGCCCCGACGGCGTCGAGTTCCGCCGCGCCGTGTTGCCCGACCAGGGCGCGGGCGGGCGAAGCATGGCGCTGACCCTCAATTCCGCGGTTCCGACCGGGACCTGGCGGGCGCGGGCCTTCACCGATCCCAAGGGCTCGTCGGTCGGCGAAACCACCTTCATGGTCGAGGATTACATCCCCGAGCGGATAGAATTCGAGTTAACTGCCAAGGACAAGCAGATCAAAGCTGATGCTCCGGTAGAACTTAAGGTTGAGGGCCGTTTCCTCTATGGCGCGCCCGCGTCGGGCCTGCAGCTGGAAGGCGACATGCTGGTGGCGCCGGCCTCGGGACGGCCCGGCTTTGCGGGCTACCAGTTCGGCGTCGCGGATGAGGAAACTGCCAGCAACGAACGCACCCCGCTGGAAAACCTGCCGGAAGCCGATGCCAAGGGCGTCGCGACCTTCCCGGTCAGCCTGGCGAAACCGCCATCGTCGACCCGACCGCAGGAAGCCCAGATCTTCGTCCGCATGGCGGAAGCCGGCGGCCGCTCGGTCGAGCGCAAGCTGGTTTTGCCGGTTCAGCCGGCGGCAGCCATGATCGGGGTCAAGCCGCTATTCGCCGACAAGAGCGTCGCTGAAGGCGACAAGGCCGGTTTCGACGTCGTGTTCGTGGCCCCCGAGGGCAAGCAATTGGCGCGCGATGGCCTGCGCTACGAGCTGCTGAAGATCGAATCCCGCTATCAGTGGTACCGGCAGAACTCATCCTGGGAATATGAACCGGTCAAATCGACCAAGCGGGTCGCCGATGGCGATCTGGCGGTCGCCGCCGACAAGCCTTCGCGGATCACGCTGTCGCCGCAGCCCGGCCGCTACCGTCTCGACGTCAAATCGAACGATGCTGACGGTCCGCTGACCTCGGTACAGTTCGATGTCGGCTGGTATTCCGAAGGCAGCGCCGATACGCCGGACCTGCTGGAGACCTCGATCGACAAGCCGGAATATCTGGCCGGCGACACCATGGTGGTATCGGTCAATGCCCGCTCGGCCGGCCGGCTGACCATCAACGTGCTCGGCGACCGGCTGCTGACCACGCAATCCATCAACGTCAAGGAAGGCACCGCGCAGGTCAAAATTCCCGTCGGCAAGGACTGGGGCACCGGCGCTTACGTGGTGGCGACCTTGCGCCGCCCGCTCGATGCCGCCGCCTTGCGGATGCCCGGCCGGGCGATCGGCCTGAAATGGTTCGGCATCGACAAGAAGTCGCGCACGCTCACGGTGGAGCTTACGCCGCCGGCCTTGGTGCGTCCGGGAACCGCGCTGAAGATTCCGGTCAGGCTCGGCGGCCTCAATCCCGGCGAGGATGCCAAGATCGTCGTCGCCGCTGTCGACGTCGGCATTCTCAACCTGACCAATTACAAGCCGCCGGCGCCTGACGATTACTATCTCGGCCAGCGCCGCATGACCTCGGAAATCCGCGACATCTACGGACAGCTGATCGACGGCATGCAGGGCACGCGCGGCCAGATCAGGACCGGTGGCGATTCCGCCGGCGCCGAGCTGCAGGGCAGTCCGCCCACGCAAAAGCCGCTGGCGTTGTATTCCGGGATCGTCACGGTCGCCGCTGACGGCACCGCGTCAATCGATTTCGACATTCCTGAATTCGCCGGCACCGCGCGGGTGATGGCGGTGGCGTGGACCTCCACAAAACTCGGCCGCGCCACGACCGACGTCACGGTGCGCGACCCCGTGGTTCTGACGGCGACCTTGCCGCGCTTCCTGCTCAATGGCGACAAGGGCACCATGAGTTTCGATCTGGACAATGTCGAGGGCGCTGCCGGCGACTACACCGTCAGCGTCAAGACCACGGGCCCGGTCAAGTTGACCGGCAATCCGACGACCACGGTCAAACTCGCGGCCAAGCAACGCACCTCGATGTCGCTGGCGCTCGACGCCGGCGGCGCCGGCACCGCGAAGCTCGATGTCGATATCAAGGGGCCGAACGGCCTGACGCTGGCGCGGCATTACGCGCTCGACGTCAAGGCGGCGACGCAGATCCTGGCGCGCCGCTCGATCCGGACCCTGGCAAAGGGCGAGAGCCTGACGCTGACCTCGGATATGTTCTCGGATCTGGTGCAGGGCACCGGCGGCGTCTCGCTGTCGGTCAGCCTGTCCACCGCGCTCGACGCCGCGACCATCCTGAAGGCGCTCGACCGTTATCCGCATGGCTGCTCGGAGCAGATCACCAGCCGTGCCATGCCGCTGCTCTATGTCAACGATCTGGCGGCGGGCGCACATCTGGCGATGGATACCGCGGTCGACCAGCGCATCCGCGATGCGATCGACCGGCTGCTGGCGAGGCAGGGCTCGAACGGCTCGTTCGGCCTGTGGTCGGCCGGTGGCGAC
>CALROE020000188.1:0-6539 GCA_943369715.1 Bradyrhizobium ivorense | reverse complement strand
GATCTCGACCTTCATCTCGGGCTTATAGAGCCCGGCGACGACGAGCAGGGTGGCGGCGGGACGGATGTCGCCGAAAACTTCGCCGCAAACGGCCAGATGGGCCTCCGCGTCGCCGACATCGGTGAGGTAGTAGGACGCCCGCACGATGTCGGTCATCGCAAAGCCGCCTTCCGCGAGCGCGGCTTCGATGGTCCTGAAGCAGTTGCGTGACTGGCTCGTGACATCCGGCGGCATCGTCATGGTGGCGTAGTCGTAGCCGGTGGTGCCGGCGACGAAGGCGAAATCGCCGTCGATCACGGCGCGGCTGTAGCCGGCGGTCTTCTCGAACGGCGAGCCGGTGGAAATCAGGCGGCGGGGCATCGGAACGACCTCCGGGCGGAACACGGCGTGGCTGGGATGGAAGCCACGCAATGCCGCGTCTTGACCGTCAAATCAAGCGGCGTGAGCGGCCAGTTTGCGGGCTCTTCCCGCCGATCGCGGCCTGGCCTGCGCACCTGTCGCCGCGATCATGCCCCAGGCGCCGTCGAGCGCGCCTTCGCGCAGTTCGACGCCGAGCAGCCGGTCGCGTTCGAACGGGCCGGGCAGCGACAGCTCGCCGGTCTTGAACGGCGAGAATCCGAAGCGGGCATAATACGGCGCGTCGCCGAGCAGGATCACCGCGCCATGGCCGCGCGCCTTCGCCGCCGTCAGCGCGTGGTTCATCAGGGCGGCGCCGATGCCGAGTTCGCGGCAGGAAGCCTCGACCGCCAGCGGGCCGAGCACCAGCGCGGGCTTGCCCCCGGCGCTGGCGTGCCACAACCGCACGGTTCCGACCAGCCGGCCCTGGCGCACAACCGAAAAGGCAAGGCCTTCGGCGGGCGCGCGTCCGTCGCGCAGGCGCTGGCAGGTGCGCGTATGGCGGTTCGCGCCAAAGCAGGCATCCAGCAGCGCTTCACGCGCAACGACGTCCGAGGCACGTTCCGCACGGATCGCGAACGGCGCGGCATCGGAAATGAGGGCAACAGTGGTGTTCCGCAAAGCAGTCATGGCACGTCAGTCCTCGCGACCGGCGGACATGGTCCGCGGCGCGTTGTCGGCAAATCGGCAGATGGGAGGGTGGGAGCCGGCGCACCGGCTCCCGGTTAGTCGAGCCTCAGAGAGGTCTCAGATGTGGTAGGTGCGCAGCGGCGGGAAGCCGTTGAACGCCACCGACGAGTAGGTCGACGTATACGCGCCGGTGCCTTCGATCAGCAGCTTGTCGCCGATCTCGAGCGTCACCGGAAGCGGGTACGGCAGCTTCTCGTACATCACGTCGGCGGAATCGCAGGTCGGCCCCGCCAGCACGCACGGCGTCATCTCGGCGCCGTCATGCGGCGTCCTGATGGCGTAGCGGATCGACTCGTCCATCGTCTCGGCCAGACCGCCGAACTTGCCGATGTCGAGATACACCCAGCGCACCTCGTCCTCGTCGCTCTTCTTCGAGATCAGAACGACTTCGGTCTCGATGATGCCGGCATTGCCGACCATGCCGCGGCCCGGCTCGATGATGGTCTCCGGGATCGCGTTGCCGAAATGCTTGCGCAGCGCTCGGAAGATCGAACGGCCGTACTGCACGACCGCCGGGACTTCCTTCAGGTACTTGGTCGGGAATCCGCCGCCCATGTTGACCATGGACAGGTTGATGCCACGCTCCGCGCAGTCGCGGAACACCGACGACGCCATCGACAGCGCGCGGTCCCACGCCTTCACCTTGCGCTGCTGCGAGCCGACATGGAACGAGATGCCATAGGGCTCCAGGCCGAGGCGCTTGGCGAGGTCGAGCACGTCGACCGCCATCTCCGGATCGCAGCCGAACTTGCGCGACAGCGGCCATTCGGCGCCGGCGCAGTCATAGAGGATGCGGCAGAACACCTTGGCGCCGGGGGCGGCGCGGGCGATCTTCTCGACCTCGGCGGTGCAGTCGACCGAGAACAGCCGAATGCCGAGCGCGAAGGCACGCGCGATGTCGCGCTCCTTCTTGATCGTGTTGCCAAACGAGACACGCTCCGGGGTCGCACCCGCGTCCAGCGCCATCTGGATCTCCTGCACCGAGGCGCAGTCGAAGCACGAGCCCATCGAGGCCAGCAGCGACAGCACTTCCGGCGCCGGGTTGGCCTTGACCGCATAGAACACGCGGCTGTCCGGCAACGCCTTCGAGAAGGTCTGGTAATTGTCGCGCACGACCTCGAGGTCGACGACGAGGCAAGGCTCGACGTCCTGGCCCTCGTTACGGCGGCTGCGC
Organism: Bradyrhizobium ivorense; assembly: GCA_943369715.1. Classification (GTDB taxonomy): domain Bacteria; phylum Pseudomonadota; class Alphaproteobacteria; order Rhizobiales; family Xanthobacteraceae; genus Bradyrhizobium; species Bradyrhizobium ivorense_A. Next base: position 4,279 of record CALROE020000188.1, on the reverse strand, counting down.
AGGAATTCCTGGATACGTTCAGTCATAGTAGCACCCTCCCAAACGGCCCCAGCGACGGAGACACGTTCAAAAAATGATCTCGGATCAGAGCGCTCCGGCCACGTTGCGCGATGGAGGCGCGACGCAGCCAAAAAACTCAGACCGAACTGTGCTGCCGTGGATTGGTTGGGAAGGATCCCGCCCGCACACCTGGCAATGAAGGACAAGCCTCTTCGGTATTCGCGCCGGCTGATGGAAAGCCGGCAGAGACCAAAAAAGCCCGATCCGTCGTTGCTTTAAGTCGCGTCCCCCGTTGAGAACGAGGTGCGCCGGTTCGCCTCCGGCTGCCAGTCACGGTTGCAAGGATCGAAGAGACCTTCAGCGGCATCTCTTGAGAGAGATGCTGGCCTTTCAAATCTTGCGACTTGAACGACCCTCGGTTCTTCGTCCCTTGGCGGCTGTCCGGCCTCTTGTCCGGATACCTACCGACTGACACACGACCACAGGCACGTGCGAAATTGGGCAAGAGTGCAAATAGGTGTTTTGATCCTGCTTCGCAACAGTTTTTTTAGGTTGGGGACAAGTTTACCTAACACCTGCTTGCAGTGTTGCCCCCGGCACACGCGCGCGGCGCCGAACGTGAACGGATGTTAAGTTTTCTTAAGGGAGCGTAAATGTTTTCACGGGCCGGAGAGGCTTTGTTGTGCGTCCGTCCGCCACGCTCGGCGCGCAGCCGCCGTCAGGCGCGGCGCGTGAACGGCTCGACGCGCTGCGCGGCGCGGATGAACGCCGCCATGATGATGACGCCGATGGCAAACAGCACCGCCTGCAGGATGTGCGCGTAGGTGTCCTCCAGCCCGAACAGGATGGCGAGCGCCCAGCCGCCGGCGAACGCCGCGCCGAACACCTCGGCGCCGATCAGGATCGCCGCGCTGATGACGGTGATGACGCTGGGCCAGACGATCTGGCGGGGAGCGGTCGGGGAGGGCTGCGCGTTCATGGCCTGAGGTCCTGTTGCGGGCGCAATCTCTATGAAAAGGCCCCTGCTATCAAGCGCAAAAGGGCCTAAAAAAGCCCCATCGCGTGATATAGCTCCCTGCATTATTCGCGACCAAAACGGGAAATATCGATGTCGGAAAGCTCGGAAATGGCGGCCGCCACAAAGGCCCAGGCGAACCCGCTTCTGAAGGCCTGGCAGACGCCGTTCGAGACCCCGCCATTTCCCGAGATCGCGCCGGAACACTTCCTGCCGGCCTTCGAGCAGGCCTTCGCCGATCACGCCGCCGAGATATCCGCGATCGAGCACGATCCCGCGGCGCCCGATTTCGCCAACACCATCACCGCGCTGGAGCGCTCCGGCAAGCTGCTCTCCCGGGTGGCGGCGGTGTTCTACGACCTGGTCTCGGCGCACTCCAATCCGGAACTGCTGGAGATCGACAAGGAAGTGTCGCTGCGGATGGCGCGGCACTGGAACCCGATCATGATGAACGCGGTGCTGTTCGGCCGCATCGCGCTGTTGCACGACAACCGCGCCGACCTCCGGCTGACCGGCGAGCAGCTGCGGCTGCTGGAGCGCACCTATACCCGCTTCCACCGCGCCGGCGCCGGGCTCGGCGAGGTCGCCAAGAAGCGGATGGCCGAGATCAACGAGCGGCTGGCCCATCTCGGCACCGCCTTCAGCCACCATTTGCTCGGCGACGAACAGGACTGGTTCATGGAGCTCGGCGAGGCCGATCGCGACGGCCTTTCCGACAGTTTCGTTGCCGCTGCCAAGGCCGCGGCCGAGGAGCGCGGCATGGCCGGCAAGGCGGTCATGACGCTGTCGCGCTCCTTCGTGGAGCCGTTCCTGAAGAGCTCCACCCGCCGCGACCTGCGTGAAAAGGTGTTCAAGGCCTTTACGGCGCGCGGCGACAACGGCAACGCCAACGACAACAACGAAACCATCCTCGAGATCCTGAAGTTGCGCGAGGAGACTGCGAAACTGCTGGGTTTTGCCACTTTCGCCGCCTACCGGCTCGAGGACTCGATGGCCAAGACGCCCGAGGCGGTGCGCGGCCTGCTGGAGCGGGTCTGGAAGCCGGCCCGCGCCCGCGCGCTCGCCGACCGCGATGCGCTGCAAGCGCTGGTCGCCGGGGAGGGCGGCAATTTCGCGCTGGCGCCCTGGGACTGGCGCTACTACGCCGAGAAGCTGCGGCAGATCAGGGCCAATTTCGACGATGCCGCGATCAAGCCGTATCTCTCGCTCGATCACATGATCGACGCCGCCTTCGACTGCGCAAGCCGGCTGTTTGGCCTCACCTTCACCGAGCGCAAGGATATCCCGGCCTGGCATCCGGACGTCCGGGTCTGGGAAGTGAAGGATGCCGCCGGCAAGCACAAGGCGCTGTTCTATGGCGACTACTTTGCCCGGCCGTCAAAACGTTCCGGCGCCTGGATGACCTCGCTGCGCGATCAGCAGAAGCTCGATGGCGAGGTCGCGCCGCTGATCCTCAATGTCTGCAACTTCTCCAGGGGCGCCGACGGTCAGCCGTCGCTGCTGTCGCCCGACGACGCCCGCACCCTGTTCCACGAATTCGGCCACGCCTTGCACGGCATGCTGTCGGACGTGACCTACCCCTCGCTGTCGGGCACGTCTGTGTTCACGGATTTCGTCGAGCTGCCGTCGCAGCTCTACGAGCACTGGCAGGAGCAGCCCCAGGTGCTCAGGCAGTTTGCCCGGCACTACCAGACCGGCGAGCCGCTGCCCGACGACCTGCTGAAGCGCTTCATCGCCGCGCGCAAATTCAACCAGGGTTTTGCCACCGTGGAGTTCGTCTCCTCGGCGCTGATCGATCTCGAATTCCACACCCAGCCGGCCTCTGCTATCCCGGATGTGCGGGCGTTCGAGCGCGCCGAGCTGGAGAAGATCGGGATGCCGGCGGAAATCGCGCTGCGGCACCGGCCGACCCAGTTCGGCCATATCTTTTCCGGCGATCATTATGCCTCGGGCTATTACAGCTACATGTGGTCCGAGGTGATGGACGCCGACGCGTTCGGCGCCTTCGAGGAGGCCGGCGACATCTTCGATCCCAGGGTTGCAAAACGGCTGCACGACGACATCTATTCCTCCGGCGGTTCGCGCGATCCGGAAGATGCCTATATCGCGTTCCGCGGCCGCGAGCCGGAGCCCGACGCGCTGCTGCGCCGCCGTGGTCTCTTGGAAGCGTCAGAGGCGGCCTAGGGTGAACAGCATGAAACCAAGACGTAGTTGGCTCGGCCTGCTGCTGGCCGGCGTTCTCGTGTTCGGGCCGGAGGCGGCGCAGGCCCATCCGCACGTCTTCATCACCGCTTCCAGCCAGGTGATCTATGCCCCCGACGGCTCGATGACCGGCGTGCGCCACGCCTGGACCTTCGACGATATGTTCTCGACCTACGCGCTGCAGGGCATCGAGACCAGGGTCAAGGGCGTCTACAGCCGTGAGGAACTGGCGCCGCTGGCGCAGACCAATGTCGAATCGCTGAAGGAATTCGACTTCTTCACCTTCGCCAAAGCCGACCGCAAGAAGGAGAAATTCCTGGAGCCGGTCGACTACTTCCTCGAACACAAGGATGGCGCCCTGACGCTGCATTTCACGCTGCCGCTGAAGACGCCGGTGAAGCCGAAGGTTCTGGCGCTGGAAGTGTTCGATCCCGCCTATTTCATCGACTTCAAATTCGACGACAAGGATCCGATCAGGCTGGTCGGGGCGCCCGCCGCCTGCCAGCTGAAATTCCAGCGCCCCAACGACTCTACCGCCGCGACAACGCAAAAGCTCAACGAGGAGAATTTCGCCAGCGGCGATAACTCGAACTATGGCGCGATGTTCGCCAACAAGATCACGGTGGAATGCCCGTGACCCCGCACCCCGGCCCGAGATTTTCGCGCGGGCTCATGCTCTGTGCCGCAACGGCGATCGCGGTTTGGCTGCTCGACGGCGGCATCCATGCGGTGCTGGCGCAGACGCCGTTCGGCGCGCCGAAGCGTCCTCCCGAACCCCAGGTCGGCGGCATCGTCGGCTGGATTCTGGCCAAGCAATCGGAATTTTATCGCGAGATGTCCGCGGCCATCCGCGCCGCCAAGTCCGATGGCTCGGCGGTCTGGACGCTGCTGGCGATATCCTTCGCCTACGGCATCTTCCATGCCGCCGGCCCCGGCCATGGCAAGGCGGTGATCTCGTCCTATCTGGTCGCCAATCAGGAGACTGCGCGGCGCGGCATCGTGCTGTCGTTCGCCTCGGCGCTGATGCAGGCGCTGGTGGCCGTCCTGATTGTCGGGGTTTGC
>CALROE020000187.1:0-6559 GCA_943369715.1 Bradyrhizobium ivorense | reverse complement strand
TGACCGAGGATGACAGTTCCTCGGTGGCGGAGGCAACCGACTGCACATTGGTGGACGCTTCCTCGGAAGCGGCAGCAACCGCGGTCGTCAGTTCCTGGGCACGATCGGCGGTCGACGTAAGCGTACCGGCAGAGGCCTCGAGTTCGGTCGAAGCCGAGGATACGGTTTCGATGATCTCGCCGACCGCGCTTTCGAAGCCATCGGCGAGCTTGATCATATCGGCCTTGCGCTGCTGCGCTGCGATCTGATCTTGCTTCATCTTGGCTTCCGCTTCGTCGCGGGCCTTCTGCTCGGCCTTCACCTTGAAGGTCTCGACGGCCTGCGCCATGTCTCCAACCTCGTCGCCACGGCCGAGACCGGGCAGCACGACCTGGAAATTGCCTTCGGCGAGTTCGCGCATCCCGGCGCAAAGCCCGACCACCGGCCTGGAGATCGCGCGTCCAATCAGCCATGCGAGCACCATCCCGAGGACCAGACTGCCGGCTGCAACCCAGACAATCATCGTGTTGGCCCACGCAATCAGGCTGGTCACCTCCTGCTCGATCTTGTGTTCTTCGGCGACCACGCTCTCCTTGATCGAAGCGGCATCGGCGGCAATCACACGGGCCGCCTTTCGCATCTCGCCATTCATAAGCGCGCTGATCTCGTTCGCGTCGTGCATGGCCTTGCCGAAGGCGTCGTGGAATTTGTCAGCGCTGGACTTGACGTCATCGAATTGCTTGCGCACATCCGGATTCACGATCGCCGCCTCAAACGAGGCCAGAACTCGCTTGAGATCCACGAACGCGGTTTCGGCGGCCTTGACAAAAGCCTCGTTATGTCGGGCGAGCGCCTTTTCGGAATTGAGGCGAACCTGCATGACCAGCTTGATGGCTTCACCGGCCATGATCATCGTATTGCTGTTGCCGGCCTGGACCGCGGCGTTCTTCTGCAGCCGCTCCAGATCGGCGCGCAACTTCTGCCCAACCGGGTCGAGCACTTCCTTGACCAGTTTTGCCTGTTCGCGCTGCATCGGCACGACCTTGTCGAAATCCTTTGAATAGATCTCGAACTGATCGGACATTTCCTTCACCTTCGCGAGACGCTGGGGATCCTTGATATTTTTCAATGCCTGGTCGAGACGCTCGCGCACGATCTTGCGCGTCTTGTCGGCGGCGGCGAAATTCTCCTCGATATTTTCCGAGACCTCACCGGCATAGCGCCGGAACGCCAGGAACTGCCGATCGATGTCGCCGATCACGGCGCCGTTAGTCACCTTGCGCGAGTAATCGGAAAAATCCCGATCGATTTTCCCGAACTCCAGATAGGAAATAGCCGAAATCAGGCCTGTTATGATAAGAATACAGCCAAATCCGATCGCAATCTTGGTGTTGATTTTGCGGTTGGTGAAGAATCCGAACAGGCCGGACGACGCGACGCTGGCGGATGATGAAGACTGGCTCACAGTGCTATTCCTTTAATTTCGAGAATCTAAGAGATCAGGACGCGTCGATCAGGAAGCGGCGATTGCGCTTCTGAAGCGGACGGGCGTTCTTGGGAAACAGTGCTGCGAATTTCTGGATCTGCTCGACCGACGCCTCGACCGGCTCCTTGTGGACCGTCCAGGTGAGGCCTTCGGAACAGGGCGGCGTCGTCAGCGAACCCATGTAACGGAAGTATCCGCCGGTCTTCGGCAGAATGCCCGCGATATCAATCGAACCCGCAACCTTGACCTCCGGCCCTGCCTTGGCGGGCATCTGCTCGAAGAATGCCTTCAGGGCCGTGTTCGCAGCACCCGGCCGGATGAAGACGCCGGTCACCGCGAGCGCTCCGGCGCTCGACTTGTGCACGAAGTGGCATTCCAGATCGAAGCCTTTTCCCGCCAGCAGATGCTCGCTCGGGTGATGCATATGAAACTGCAGCAGTTCATAGCGCGCGCCGCCGATGACGCAGGCGCTGCCGGGATCGGCGTTGAACTGGATGGTATGGCCGTTGTTGACGATGCGGAGCGGCAGCGGCTTGTAATCATAATCGACCGAACCGACGTCGCCCTTGATGCCGTTGCCGAGGTCGATCGGGGTCTGCTCCAGGCCGAGCTGGCACATCTTGAAGTCGGATTGCAGTTCGCCCCACTTCTCGGGATTGCCGTCGCCTTCGTAGCTCCAGTGAGCCGCTGCCGCGCCGCCATGCGCCGGCGCGTCCGATGCCATGGCTAGCCCCGCCTTGGCGCAACAGGCGCAGGCCAGCGCGCCACGCAACAGCATTCGACGATCAATCGACATTTGTGTTCTCCGGATTGGTGTGATTGCAGAAGGGGGTTTTTCGTTCGCTTGCGAACTATGGGATTTTCATGCTCTGAGAATGAAATGTCTGCCGCGCTTTCAGCGCAGCTCAGAGCTTCAGGGTGATGTCGCTATGATTTCAGCGTACTCTCTGTTGAGCTTCTCCGACCGCAACCATGTCAAGCGTCGAAAGCACATTATCTCAGTTGCGTTAGCAGCGACTTAGACCGCGCAACGACACCTCCACTCAAATCTTGCCACAACCCGCACTTGATGATCGCCGGACACCGATGCGACGCGAGTCTGCCGCCGCCCAGCCCGCATTGAATTATAATCATCATTTCATTTATCCGAACGACAGACGCGTTTGACTTTATCTGATCGGGGTGTTCCCGCTATTGGAACCAACTTGCGGGCCACAGTTCCGAATCAAGTTAATTTCGACACCCGTATGAATACGGGAGATCGGCAAAGCCTCGGAATTACGCACGTATCGCGCGGCATGAATGCGGTTCCACGCGTCACACCAGTTAATGCGCGGCAGCGGGCTACAGGGAAGATGCCTCATGAGACGCGGTTTTTCGCGCCGGATTCCGGGCAGCATCCGGCAGCCCCCCCTTTTAAAAGGGCGATTGCGAGCCCTGACCAAGCGTCTCCGCCATCAGCCGGATGCGAAACACTGGCTTCTTCGCTTCGTCCAGCAGTTCCATGCGCCATTCGGCGTTTTGCTTGAGACTGCGTGAGATACCGCCGAGCAGATTGGCACAGACCCTGGTCATCTCGGCCCAGGCATCTTCGCGACTCTCGAATTCAGTTCCGAGATCGGAAGCGCCCGAATAGCGGCCATGGCTGATCCGGAAAAAATACAGCGACATTCTTGCACCCAGTTTTTGGGCCGCCCCCACAGCCTGCCGAAGATGGACGAACATGGCTCGGGAGTCGCTACTGACGGATGAAAACGCCGATCCGTATGACTACGGCATGACGCGCTGCACGGCGCCGTCGGAGTCGGCATCCCGGCAACCAATCGGGCGGCGAACCTGAAGGCGCGATGGCTGACGCCGGGGACGTATCAGTCGGTCGAGCGGCGCAGCTCGGCGGCGCCTTCGGACTTCGCCGCTTCCGATGCCGCGGCGGATTTGACCGGATCGAGCTTGGCGCTCTCGACCTTCGGCGTTTCGACGCTCGCCGTGATGTCGTTGCGCGATGCGTCCGCCGAGCGGGCGTTGGCCGGCGCGTGCAGCGAACGGGGCCGGGCCACCGCGCGGGCCATCAGCATCTGGGCCGCGCCCTGATGGCGGAAATCGCAATAGGCGAACCCCATGCCCGACACCGAGCCACGGAAGCTGCGCTCGTCCTTCTTCTCGAGATTGAAGCAGGGCTCGAATGGAATGCCCTTGATCGAGGCGCAGACGGACTGGCCGCGAACCTGCAGCGTATTGCCGGGAAGACGCATGTGGCGCACCCGGGCGGCGCCGGAGAACTGCACGGCGCCCGCCGCACCCATGTCGTCAAGGATACGGCCGGAGCCGCGGGTGCCGTCGAAACAGGTGAACGCGAAAACCTTGCCGGCTACAAATCTGCGTGCCTCATCGGCATTCATCTGCCCGGCCAGAGCGGGCGCGATGACCGCACCAGCCGCGACAACCCCCAACACGAAACGCGCAAGCATGCTGCAACTCCGAACCTGACCTGAGCGCGGGTAACCGCCTGATCACTCTTTACCCGCTGCTTACCATACCAACCGTGGCAACATTGGAGCAGCTTGGTTGGTAAAGTCTGAACGCCGTTAGAGAATCTTTACCACGATTCGACCGCGGACCTGGCCGGCGAGGATTTTGGCGCCGGCGGCGATGACTTCATCCAATCCAATTTCATGAGTAATTTCAGCAAGTTTCCCATGATCCAGATCGCTGGCGAGGCGGCTCCAGGCGGTCCTGCGCAGCTCGATCGGGCACATCACTGAATCGATGCCGAGAAGGCACACTCCACGTAAAATAAACGGCGCCACCGAAGACGGCAGGTCCATGCCGGCGGCGAGGCCGCAGGCGGCAATGGCGCCGCGGTATTTCGTCATCGAGAGCAGGTTGGCCAGCGTGGTCGAGCCGACGCTGTCGATCCCGCCCGCCCAGCGCTCCTTGGCCAGCGGCTTGGCCGGCCCCGACAGCTCGGCGCGGTCGATCACCTCGGCCGCACCGAGGCCCTTCAGGTAACCAGCTTCCGACATCCGGCCGGTCGAGGCGATGACGTGGTGACCGAGTTTTGCCAGCAGGGCCGTGGCGACCGAGCCGACGCCGCCCGCGGCGCCGGTGACGACGATGGGGCCATCCCCGGGGGTCAGGCCATGCTTTTCCAGCGCCAGCACCGCGAGCATGGCGGTCAAGCCGGCGGTGCCGATCGCCATGGCATCGCGTGGCGACATTCCCTCGGGCAGCCGCACCAGCCAGTCGCCCTTGACCCGCGCCTTTTCGGCGTAGCTGCCCAGATGGGTCTCGCCCATGCCCCAGCCGGTGCAGACCACCTTGTCGCCGGCCTTCCACGCCGGATGCGACGACTGCGCGACGGTGCCGGCGAAATCGATGCCCGCGATCATCGGAAAACGCCGCACCACCGGCGCCTTGCCGGTGACGGCTAGGCCGTCCTTGTAGTTCAGCGTCGAATATTCGACGGCGACCGTGACGTCGCCTTCCATCAATTCGGCTTCGTCGAATTGCGTGAGCGCGGCGGTGGTGCCCTTTTCCGCCTTGTCGATCCTGATCGCCTTGAATGTTGCCAACGTAAACTCTCCCCAAACTCTTGATCGGGGATGTTTACCTCATCAGGCCGGTTGCGCAACCGGGCGCGCCACCGGCGCCTCGACGATCGGCAGGTTGATCAGCGCCGACAGCACGCCGAACAGCACCGAAAGCCACCAGATCGGCGTGTAGGACCCGAACTGCTCGAACACGATGCCGCCGAGCCATACGCCGAGGAAGCCGCCGACCTGATGGCTGACAAAGGCAAATCCATACAGCGTGGCGAACCAGCGGGTGCCGAACATCAGCGCGACCAGCGCCGAGGTCGGCGGCACCGTCGACAGCCAGGTCAGCCCGGTGACGGCGCCGAACATGATCGCCGAAAAGGTGGTGATCGGGAACGAGATGAAGGCGACGATCGACAGCGCGCGGGTGAAATAGATCACCGACAGGATGTAACGCTTGGGAAATATGTTCTGCAGCCAGCCGACGCCCAGCGAGCCGATGATGTTGAACAGGCCGATGGCGGCGATCACCCAGCCACCGGTTTGCGCGGTGACGCCGCGGTCGGACAGATAGGCCGGCAGATGCACGGTGATGAAGGCGAGCTGAAAGCCGCAAGTAAAGAAACCCAGCACCAACAGCACGTAGGAGCGATGCCCGAACGCTTCGGCCAGCGCCGTCCTGAACGACTGTTGCTCCACCACAGGCACGTTGGCTGATGTCGCGGGCGGGGTCGCCAGCGCCAGCGACAGCGGAAGGATCAGCAGCATCAGGCCCGCGAACACGATCAGCGCCGATTGCCAGCCGAAATTGTCGATCAGCGCGACGCCGAACGGCGCAAACAGGAATTGCCCGAACGACCCGGCGGCGGTGCCGGCGCCGAGCGCGATGCCGCGCTTTTCGGTCGGCAACAGCTTGCTGAAGGCCGAGAGCACGAGGTTGAACGAACAGCCGGAAAGCCCAAAGCCGATCAGGACGCCGGCACTGATATCGAGCGACAGCGGGCTGGTGGCGTAGCGCATCATCAACAGGCCGCCGGCGTACAGCAGCGCGCCGACAACCATCACGCGCATGACACCGAAGCGGTCGGCGATCGCGCCGGCAACCGGCTGACCCAGCCCCCACAACAGGTTTTGCAGCGCCAGCGCGAGGCCGAAGACGTCGCGGCCCAAGGAAAGATCGCGGCCCATCGGCTGAATGAAGAAGCCGACGCTGGCTCGCGGCCCGAAGCTCAGCAGTGCGATCGCGCAGCCGCAGATGATGATCACCAGCGGCGTCCGCCAGCCGATGCCTTGAGATGGGAAGCCTTGGGACGGGCGGAGTTCGGCAGCGCTGGTCGTCATGGAATTCCCCGATGGTTGGCTTCGAACTGGCAAGGCCGGCGAGCTCATGACACGGAGTTAATGCATTCGCATGAAAATCCCAATCGTCCGATCCGGAAAATCACGCCCCGCATTGCAGCGTTGCAAATCGCGTCGGGCAGATCTGAACGATTGGCGGTCCGCACATCTGGCGGTGGCATCAAAGGGATGCTATGTTTGTTTTGCTCGTAATGAGGAT
>CALROE020000186.1:0-6560 GCA_943369715.1 Bradyrhizobium ivorense | reverse complement strand
CAGGAACATCACGCCGACTTCGGGGGCGATCCAGATGAAAGCCAGCATGATCACCATGTTGATGATCGACTGCGGCGCGACCAGGTAATGATCCCTGAACCGCTCGTTGAACCCCAGCTCCGAGAGCGCGACCGAACCGACGACAAAGATCAGACCGCAGACGGCAAATGCCGGGCCGATCATGGCCGGAATCGTGCCGGCATAGGCATAGATCATCAGGAGAGCGGCATCGATGAGGTAACTGGCGCCGATCATGACCAGGATCTGGCGGCGCTGCCGGGCGCGACGCGCCAGTGCCTTCGCCGTCGGCTTGGGGCCCACGCCTTCCAGTTCGGCCGCAATCGGATTCAGGAACGAGGACGCAGCGGTGGCCATAATCTCGCCGGTGATGGAACCAAAGTTCCGAAAATCTAAGCGGGAAAGCCTTTAGGTTTGGTATCCTTTGTACAAAAACCGGGGCGCAGCGAGGTGGCTTGTCCTTGTTTCGCAAGGGAAATTAGCGGGAACCGGGTACCGGCAGACGATCCGGCCGGGCCGGGAAAGACGGGTTGGTGTGGAAACGGTAAGCAAGTGCTGCTTTGACAACAAAGCCTTGATAAGCTCGGCGTGATCTCGGCAGCGGTGGCCACGGGACGTGAAGAAAGTATTTCCGTATTATGATACCAATTTTTCGCTTATCTCCCCTACTGTGGGGTAGATCACACGTGAAATCGCGGACTTGCGATAATTTCAAGAATCTTGCCGTTTCCATCGAACCACCCGCCAGTCCAATCCGACCAACCTTGCGAGACGGCCATTGAGTGCGACACAGGCGGCTACGGACGATGTCCTGATCGCTCGGATTGCTCAAGGCGACCGGCTCGCCATGCAGGTGCTGTACGGAAGGCACCATGTCAGGGTGTTCCGCTTCGGGCTTCGGCTGGTTCGGGACGAGCAGGTTGCGGAAGACCTCATCAGCGAGGTTTTCCTCGATGTATGGCGGCAGGCCGGCAAGTTCGAAGGCCGATCCGCCGTTTCCACCTGGCTCCTGGCAATTACGCGATTCAAGGCCCTGTCTGCGCTGCGGCGCAGGAAGGACGGCGAACTGGACGACGAGGCCGCCAATGCGATCGAGGATACGTCCGATGATCCCGAAGTCGCGGTGCAGAAGAAGGATACCAGTGTAGCGCTGCGCAAGTGCCTTACCGCACTCTCGCCAGAGCATCGGGAGATCGTCGATCTCGTCTACTACCACGAGAAATCGGTGGAAGAGGTGGCTGAAATCGTCGGGATACCCGAGAACACCGTGAAGACGCGCCTGTTTTATGCGCGCAAGAAATTGGCCGACCTTTTGAAGGCGGCCGGCATTGAGCGAGGTTGGCCATGATGGCAGCGAGCAAACAGGTGCTGGATCAAGAACCCAGCGAAATCGAAGTGCTGCTGCCCTGGCATGCGGCCGGCACCCTGAACGCGCGCGATGCCCGCCGCGTCAATGAAGCGCTGGCGCGCGACCCTGAGCTTGCCAGGCAGTATGCCGTGATCCGGGAAGAGTATGCCGAAACCATTTCGCTCAACGAAAGCCTCGGCGCGCCCTCCGCTCGCGCCATGCAGAAGCTGTTCGCTGCGATCGACGCAGAGCCGGCGCGCGCGCCGTCGACCTCGCTGAATTTATCGGCGCGGGTCGCCGAGTTTTTCGCTGGCCTGTCGCCGCGAACGCTGGCCTGGTCGGCGAGCCTGGGCGCGCTGGCGCTGCTTCTGCAGGCTGGCGTGATCGGCGCGGTGCTGGTGCAGAACCAGACCTCGTCGTTCCAGACGGCCTCGCTCAGCACCAATGCGCCCATCACCCGCGACCTCGGTGCGGTGGCCGCGCCATACGCGCTGGTGCGGTTCGCGCCGGAAGCGCGCATTGCCGATATCACCGCACTGCTCGACAGCTATCAGGCCGTCATCACCGATGGCGCCAAGGGCGGCATGTTTCGGCTGCAATTCGGCAATAAAGCGATGAGCAAGGACGAAGCTGCCGCGCTGCTGAGCAGGCTGCAGCGCGAGAAGATCGTCAGTCTCGCCGTGGCGGCGCCGTAGGCCGCGCTTCCGGTCGCCCGCGTAAACCCGAGGCCTCATGATTCAAGATCCCGCCAACCGGCTGATTGGAATGCGGCGTACGGCGTTGGCGTTGACCGCCGCTGCGTTGTCGTTCGCATGCGCTGGTATCCCGGCGGTTCAGGCGCAAAGTGTCATGCGCTCGCCCAACCTCAACATCCAGTCACGGATGCCCACCATCAATCCGACCGTGGCGCCGCGGATCAATCCGGTTGTCGGAATCGACAGAACCCCACCCGGTATCAATTCGCCCCGCGTCGGGGTGACGTCGACACTTCCGAATGCGCGCTTCTCGCCGAACCTTTCTCCAGCCTGCAGTCATGCCAATCGTAACAGCAGTGGCGAATGCCAGGAGAAACCGGTTGCGTTGTCCGATGGCGGCGGCGGCGGAAAATCCGCCAAGAACGGCAACAACGGCAAGAACGGCGGCGCCGGCCGCAACGGGCCGCTGGCAGCGCTCGACCCGACCGCGGTTCCCAATGAATTCGTGGCCGAGATCGATGGTTCGCTGTCGGACGCGCAGGCCGATGCGCTGGCGCGGCGTTACGGTCTCGTGCGGCTGCAATCGCTGAATTTTCCGCTTGTCGGCGCCACCATCGGCCTGTTCCGGATCACCGACGGCCGCCCGGTGGAGAAGGCGCGTCGCGCATTCGCTGCGGCTTCCGGCGTGCGCTCGGTACAACTGAATTTCCGCTATTTTCTGCAGGACCAGAAGGCGGCGCCGACCGAAGGCGACCCCGCGCAATACGCGCTTGCAAAACTTCGGCTGCCGCAGGCCCATGCGCTGGCCAGCGGCGCCAACGTGACCATCGCCGTGATCGATTCCGGAATTGACGACAGGCATCCGGAGCTCTTGAACTCGGTCGCGGACAATTTCGATGCGCTCGGCAGCAAGGAAGGCCCCCATGTTCACGGCACCGGGATCGCCGGCGCGATCGTGTCGCACGCGCGGCTGATGGGCAGCGCGCCGCAGGCCAGGATTCTGGGAATCCGCGCCTTCGGCACGGCGGCGAACGGCGCGGAAAGCACCACCTTCGTGATCCTGAAAGCGTTGAACCATGCCGTGCTGCACGGAGCCCAGATCGTCAATATGAGCTTCGCCGGTCCGAAAGATCCGCTGATCGAGCGCGGTATTGGCGCTACGGCGGCGAGGGGCATCGTGATGGTCGCTGCCTCCGGCAACGCCGGTGCGAAATCCCCGCCGCTATATCCCGCCGCTAACGCCAATGTGATTGCGGTCAGCGCTACCGACGCCGGCGACAATCTGTTTGCGGCTTCGAACCGCGGCGGCCATATCGCCATCGCGGCCCCCGGCGTCGACATCTTCCTGCCCGCTCCGGACGGAAAATATCAGATGACGTCCGGAACCTCATTTTCCGCCGCCTACATCAGCGGCCTTGCGGCCCTGATGCTGGAGCGCAATCCTGCGTTGAAGCCGGGTGAACTGCGCGCAATCCTGATGAGAACTGCCCGCGATCTGGGCAGCCCCGGTCGTGACGATCAATTCGGCGCGGGCGAAGCCGATGCTTTTGCGGCGGTCTCGGCGATCACTGCCGCGCCGACGGTGCCGGTCGCCGCGATTCCGGCCGCGCCAGCGGTAGAAAGTGTCGCGGGCCGGCAACAGGTACTCCCGACACGGGCCCTGAACCAGCCGGCGGCCGCCATGGCGTCGGATAAGTCAGCCGCCGGCGAGGCCAATCGACCTGCCGCGCAATAGATCTCCCCCCAAAAACGAGCGGCAAAAAATTCAAAAAAATCGTGCGGTCGTTTGAACGTCTATCGCCCCTGCTGCGACTTATATTTGTGGGAGCGGTTATCCCTCCCCATCGAGGCTGTATTCGGCGCGAGCGCCCATCCACCCCAAGCGCCCATATGGCTTGACCCGTCCGGTTGTCCCCCCGGACGGGTCTTTCGTTTCTGGCGCTGTTTCCCGACTCTCCATGCGGGAAGTCTCACCCGATGAAATCTGTGGATAGGCGCCGGTGCTGACGGCACAACCCGGCCATGCAGGTATGCGTCTTGACGGCGGATTGGGCGGAAAACCCCGCACGACTACGGCTTTTGGTCGATAAACGGCATGCAGCAACGTCGTTCGATAGACTTCGTTAAGGTTTTCCACAAAATATCACTGTCACGTTTGACTGATTCGTCCCCGTTGCGTCTGCGTCCGTTTCTCCTCTTACGGGCTGGTTCATGACACATCGACTGGACGTGGCAGATGGCCGCGACGTTATCGCGCGCTGGTGTAATCTTGCCGAGCAACGGCTGGAATACCTGACCGAGTTGTTCGAGACCGGCCGCTGGCGCCGATTTCACACTGAACTCGCATTCCTCGAAAATATTCAGGAGGCCAAGACCGCGGTCGAAACCTGGCGCAGTCTGTCGACGCGCGAGGCATTGCCCGACAATTCCGCGGTCGACATGTCCTGGCTTGGGCACACCCAAACGGCATTGCCGCGCGCCGAAAAGCTGCGCGATCAACCCGATCGGCTTCCGTCGCTGCCGGTGGAGATTGTTGCCGAACTGCCGCCGGAGGATATTTCCATTGCCGCGGAACCCGAGCATGTTGCTTCGGACGAGGCGCCGTCGGCGCCGGAGATGGACACGCCAATGCTGGAAGACGTTGAAGATGCTCACGGGCTGACGCCGGACGCGATCGCGCAACGCTACCCTCTGCTGCGTAACGCACTGTAGGCGCCGGGCCGCAAGCCAGTTATTGCGCTTTGGTCGTCTCTTGCAGATGGGGGCGAGCCGCAACCGCAGCGCTGTTGCCAAATATGCTCGACAGGTCGCGGGTGCGCCCGGTGTCGATGCTGACATAGGCGGTCATGCCGGCGCGCAGCGGCGGCTCGCCGGGCCGCTCCAGCAGCCGCAGCCGCACCGGCAGGCGTTGCACCACCTTCACCCAGTTGCCCGAGGCATTCTGTGCCGGCAGGATCGCAAACTCGGCGCCGGTCGCCGGGCTGATGCTTTCCACCTCGGCATCCCAGGTAATGTCGGGATGCATATCGAGGATGACCTTCGCCTTTTGTCCGACGGTCACGTGGGTCAGGTCCGTTTCCTTGAAGTTGGCTTCGAGCCAGGGCCGGCGGTCGGTGACGATCGCGAACAGCGGCGTCTGCACCTTGACCTGCTCGCCGAGCTGGAGCTTGAAATTGACGACGACGCCGGCGCGCGGGGCCTTGATCTCGGTATGGCTCAGATCCAGTGCGGCGCGATCGCGCATCGCCTGCTTTTCGCGGACCGCGGCATATTGATCGGTCGGCCTATCGGGATTGCCGCCGAGGGCTGCTTCGACACGGGCGATGCGCTGCTGCAGCACCGCGAGGCGGTCTTGCCCTTCCTGCTCCTCGCTGTTGGCCTGCTCGACCCTGGTGGCCGACGTGACGCCGCGTCCGGACAGGTCGCGATGGCGTTTGGCCTGGGTCTGAAGATACGACAATTTGTTCTCGGCCTCGGTGGCCTCGGCCCGGATCTCGCGCAGGCTCACCTTGAGTTGCTCGACGGCGGCACGCGCGGAATCGGTCTCGGCTTCGGCTTTGGCGAGGGCCAGCTGGTAGGGCGCGGGATCGAGGCGGAACAGCACGTCGCCGGCCTTGACGGCCGCATGGTCCCGGATACGCACGTCGACAACCCGGCCGGGCACTTCGCCGGCAACCTGGGTGATATCGGCCTTGACGAACGCATTCTCGGTCGAGACGTAGCGGCCGCCCTGCAGCCAGACGACCAGCGCCCCGAGCAGGACGAGCGCCGGCACGCCGATCAGCGCCCATGTTCGCAGACGCTTGCTCATGGCGCGGCCTTGCCGTTGAGACCGCGCGCGCTACGCGACGCAGCTCTGCGGCCGGCAACCGCGGCTCTCGCGGGCGGGACGGCGTCCACGGCAGAAACCAGGGTTTTCTTGATGCGCTGCAACAACGTCATCAGTTGCCTGCTTTCTTGCGCCGAGAGGCCGGTGAGGGCGTCATCCACCGTTGCCTCGGCGACGCGCCAGATGCGTTTGTGCACCCGTTCGGCTTCCGGTGTGAGATACACCCGTTTGACGCGGCGGTCGTCACGCTGGGTCCGGCGCGCCACCCAGCCATTGGCCACCAGACGGTCGATCATGCGGCCGGCGGTCGCCTTTTCCACCTCCATCATCTCGGCCAGCTCCGAAAGCGAGGCGCCCGGATACCGGTGCAGCCGGGTCAGCACCAGCCATTGCGCCCGGGTGATCCCGAGCCGGCGCACGCGGCGATCGAACTCCGTCCGCAACAGGCGGGCGACGTCAGAGATCACGACACCAATATATTCGTCGGTATTCGGCATGCCGCAATTGTAGCCGCCGGCGGATTAGTAAGCTAGGTTATTAGTTAGTAAGCTTGGTTATTATCCGCCTATTGGGCGTCGCAGGGGACATGGCCGCAAGCTCAGCAAGTGTCGATACCGAAGGCCCGGCCCTGACCGCGGCGCAGCGATATTTGACCCTGGCCACCGTGGTG
>CALROE020000185.1:0-6568 GCA_943369715.1 Bradyrhizobium ivorense | reverse complement strand
ACCTCTTCGCTCCATTCGCTGCGGGAAATCTCGAACAGATAGCGCGCCTCGCGCCGGTTATTCACCACCCAGTCCAGATGCGCGCGAATCAGGCGATCGATGCCCTCGTGCGCGCCGCAGGGCGTATCGATCGCCGCCAGCACCGCGGCGTGATAGCGCTGCAGCACATCCAGAAACAGCGCGCCCGCCAGCTCTTTCTTCGATCTGAAGAAATGGAAGAAGCTGCCGTTGGAAGCCCGCGCGCGGGTGCGAATGGCTGCAACCGTCGCGCCTTCGAAGCCGTCGCGGTCGAACACCGCCAATCCCGCGGCCATCAGATCCTCGCGCGCGCCAGCGACCACAATCGCCTCCTCGAATTCACCTAGATCATTACTCTAGAGCAACACTCTAGAATTGATCAAGCCCGGCCGCGGGCGGGAACGGCGGTTTCGCGAAAATCTATTGAGAGATCGGAGGTGCGGGCGGACCCGCGGGGGGAACCGGGGGCAATCGCGGGCCGGAAGCCGTCACGGCCGGCGGAGCTGGCAGCATCACCAACGGCGGCGCAGGCGTGGCTGACGGCTCCGACGAGCCGCTGGAGATGGCGGCCGACATCGCTGGCGCGGGCGTGACCGGCGGCACCGGATCGGACCGCAGCGCCGGGGTTTCGCCGCTCTCCTTCGGCGCAGCTATATGGGCCGACTGCGAATTAGCCTCGCCATGCGGCTTGGCGGCGGCGTCCTTCACCGTTTCCTTGGCGGTTTCGCTCTTCGCCGTATCGTCTTTCGCCGCCTCGCTTTTGGCCGGCTCATCCTTGCCGGCATCGGCCTTGGGCGGCTCTTCAGGCTTGCCGCGCTTGCTCAGCTTCTGCTTGGCAGCGGATTTGCGGCCATCCGGCCCGGGAGCGATGGCGGCCTGTTGCGGCTCACCGTCGGGCCTGGCGGCCTCCGGCGCTGGCGCGGGGCGTATCGGGCGTCCCTGGCGATCGAGCTGCTCGGGGGCTGCGGGTTTCGCATCCTTGGCCTGCTGGGTCGGCTTGGCACCGCGGGGATCGGGCGCCGTCGCCCCGTTGGCGATCAGAAAGGCGCTGAGCTGCGAGGCCATCTCGCTGGAGGTGGTATAATGCTGGCGCAGGAAACCCGGCAACGATCCGGGCGGCACGGTCTTCAAGAGCCCCCGCGGGGCCTTGTGGCAGGCGGTGCAGGTGCCCGAGAAGATCTGGGAAGGGCTCTTGCCGGCCTCAAGATTTTGCGCCCGCACCGGGATCGCCGCGAGACAGCCGATCAGAAGCGTCACCGTCGCTAAACTGAGCGCTCGGCTCAACATTCTCAGAGTTCTCCAGATGCGGAATTGGCTTCCCAGCGTCCCAAATCCGGCACGGGTGGCAGCGGTCACCTTTTAGCCGATTATGACGCGAATGGAAGCGCACTTATAACGCATCTGCGTGAACCCGATGATTCCGAATATCCGCTTTGTGTACAATGCACTAGCGCAATCGCAGCATCGCTATTATCATTGAGAGGCGGCGCGGGGACCAGTCGACCCCCGTTTTGGCTGGCTGTGATGGCCGCTACGCCAGCCTCGTTGGGATCGCTCGTTGGGTGGTTTCGATGGACCGTTTGTTGCGTTATTTTCTGCAGCAGTTCATTCGCCGCGGCGCGTTGACCTTTACGACCGCGAGCGGAGCCAAATTCAGCTGCGGCGACGGGACCGGGGAGCCGGTCGCAGTTCGATTCCTGACCGTCGACGCCGAACGCCGGGTTCTCCTCAACCCTGAGCTTGCGCTGGGCGAAGTCTACATGGACGGAACCTTCGTCGTCGAGAATGGCTCGATTGCGGATGCACTGGCGATCCTGATGGATCAGCCCGAAATAGTGCCGCGCTGGGCCAGACTGCAATGGTTTCTGCGGTATCTCGTCAGGCATGCCAGGCAGTTCAATCTGCGCCGACGATCCCTTGATAACGTCGCGCATCATTACGATCTCGATGGCCGGCTCTATTCCCTCTTCCTCGATGCCGACAAGCAATACAGCTGCGGCTATTTCGAAACGCCCGACGCGACACTCGACGACGCCCAGCTTGCCAAGAAGCGTCATCTCGCCGCCAAGCTGTTGATCCGGCCCGGCGACCGCGTGCTCGACATCGGCTCCGGCTGGGGCGGCCTCGGCCTCTATCTGGCCGAAATGACCGGCGCCAACCTCACCGGCGTCACGCTGTCGACCGAACAATTGCAGGCGTCGAACGCCCGCGCCGCCGAGCAGAACCTGGCGCCATCGGCCAGGTTCTTCCTCGAGGATTATCGCGACATTGCCGGCCCGTTCGAGCGCATCGTGTCGGTCGGCATGTTCGAGCATGTCGGCGTCGATTTCTACGAGACCTATTTCAGGCGCTGCGCCGAGTTGCTCACCGACGACGGCGTGATGATGCTGCATTCGATCGGCCGTTCGGAGGGACCCGACGTCACCAATCCCTGGATCACCAAATACATTTTCCCCGGCGGCTATATCCCCGCACTATCCGAGGTCACGCGCGCGATCGAGCGCGCCGGCCTCTTGGTGTGCGACATCGAAATCCTGCGGCTGCATTATGCGGAAACGCTGAAAGCGTGGCGCGAGCGGTTCATGGCGCGGCGGGAAGAAGCGGTGCGGCTCTACGACGAGCGCTTTGCGCGGATGTGGGAATTTTACCTGGCGTGCTCGGAAATGTCGTTCCGCAAACAGAACATGATGAACTTCCAGATCCAGCTTTCCAAACGCCAGGGCGTTGTGCCGATTACCCGGGACTACATCGGCGACGAAGAGGCCCGGCTTCGCGGCGTCGAGCGTGGCCGGCGGCCGCGGCTGCAGATCGCAGGCGAATAGGCCTGCGATCCCGGAAGTTCCCAAGTGCTGTCGAAGTTCTAGTGGCGCAGGCCGAAACCGGATCCCTGATGGGCATAAGGCGCCGCCGGACGCGAAAGCTGCGCGAACACGGCGGCCGCTACCGACCGGTCGCAGGGCTGGCTACGCAGTTCCGAACGGGAAACCTGTTCCATGGTGTCGATCAGCATCGATAGCCAGAATTGCTCGCCGCCTGCCGATCGCCATCGTTGAAGCTGCTGGCCCATCGCCTGTTCCTAATGCACCCCGGTTACCAATCCTGCCGCCGCCAACCCGTTCCTTGCGACGATAATCGAAGGGAAAATTAACCGAATGTGATCTGCTTCACATATGATTGGACTGGGCTGTCCTAAACGACCGAAATGGCCCAGAAAACCTACCCATCACAGTTCGATCCGCAGGCCGACATCGGCACCGACTACGCCCTGATCGCGTCAGGCGTTGGCGCTGCCCTGGCCGCGCTGATCTATCTCCTCCTGATCTGACCAGCCGGGGGTAGCGGTTCGGAACATTTGCCGCCCTTGGCATGAGTGTGCCGGCGGGAGAACTAGGTTCAGGCCGCGCGAAGGTTTTCCCGCGCCTTTCGCAGACGCGGCGGGCGGCGCGCCCGGCCAACCAAAACCCGTCAAGCAGAATGCATTGCCCCCGGTCACGATTCACACATTCGATTGTGTGAATCGGGCATAAGGCGCACGCGCCCTTTCGTTACGACGAGGAGTGGCGCTCTATCCCCGCCCCGCATCCGACAAAATTTCGAGAACATTCCAGAGCCATGGCCCTCACTGATTCGAACGTCCTCAAGCTCGCGCCCGATCCGGGAACTCCGGCCTATCGGAGCGCACCGCATAATATCGAGGCCGAACAGAGCCTGCTGGGCGCGATCCTGGTCAACAATGACGCGTTTTATCGGGTTTCGGACTTTCTGGAGCCGAAGCACTTTCTCGAGCCGATCCATCAGACCATCTACGAGACCGCCGGCAGCCTGATCCGGATGGGCAAGGTCGCCACCCCCGTCACGCTGAAGACCTTCGTCCCGGCCGAGACCGATCTCGGCGGCATGACGGTCGGCCAGTACCTGGCCCGCCTCGCCGCCGAAGCCACCACCATCATCAACGCCCAGGATTACGGACGGACGATCTACGAACTGGCGCTGCGCCGCGACCTGATCCGGATCGGCGAGGACATGGTCAATGTCGCCTACGATGCGCCGGTGGATTTTGCGCCGCGGGCGCAGATCGAGGACGCCGAGCGCAGGCTTTACGAACTGGCCGAATCCGGCCGCTACGACGGCGGCTTCCAGGGTTTCGCGCAGGCGATGAAGGTCGCGCTGGATATGGCGGCGAACGCCTATCAGCGCGACGGAAAGCTGTCGGGCACGGCAACGGGCCTGCGCGACCTCGACGCCAAGATGGGCGGGTTGCAACGTTCCGACTTGATCATCGTCGCCGGCCGTCCCGGCATGGGCAAGACCGCACTCGCCACCAATATCGCCTACAACGTCGCGAAGGCACATCAAGCCGAGGTGCAGGCCGACGGCACCATGAAATCCGTCAATGGCGGCATCGTCGGCTTCTTCTCCTGCGAAATGTCGGCCGAACAGCTCGCCACCCGTATTCTCGCCGAACAGACCGGCATCTCGTCGAGTCTGATCCGGCGCGGCGGCATCAGCCAAAGCGAGTTCGACACCATTCGCGACTACACCATCGAACTTCAGCATCTCCCGCTCTTCGTTGACGAAACCGGCGGCCTCTCGATTTCGCAGCTGACGGCGCGCGCACGCCGGCTGAAGCGGCAGAAGGGCCTCGATCTGATCGTGGTCGACTACATCCAGCTGCTGCAGGGCTCGGGCAAACGCGGCAATGACAACCGGGTGCAGGAAGTCACCGAGATCACCACCAGCCTGAAAGCGCTGGCGAAGGAACTCAATATTCCGGTCATCGCCCTGTCGCAGCTGTCGCGGCAGGTCGAAAGCCGCGATGACAAGCATCCGCAATTGTCCGACCTTCGCGAGTCCGGTTCGATCGAGCAGGACGCCGACGTCGTGCTGTTCGTCTACCGCGAGGAATATTATCTGCAGAACAAGGAGCCGAAGCCCGGCACGGAAGAACATGGCAAGTGGCAGATTGACATGGATAATGCTCACGGAAGGGCCGAAGTCATCATCGCCAAGCAGCGCCATGGGCCGACGGGCACTGTGCCATTGCAGTTCGAGGGCCAATTCACGCGGTTCAGCAACTTGGCGGACGACGGCCAATTGACGGCACAGACCTACTGACGCGGCTCCCGACGAATCTTGCCCGGTTGAACCGCGGCAGGCCTGCGCGTAAAGTGCGGCATGAACATTTTCACCGACCCGAAACTGGCCCCGCCCGGCTCCATCCTCTCGGCTGAGGCCAACCAGGCGGCCGCGCTGGCGACCGCCACCGCTGTCCTCACCGTCGATCTCGACGCCATCATTGCCAACTGGCGCAAGCTCGAGAAGTCTTCGGTGCCGGCCGAATGCGCCGGCGTGGTCAAGGCCAACGCCTATGGCTGCGGCGCCGAACAGGTCGCGCGCGCGCTCGCCGGTGCCGGCTGCAAGACGTTTTTCGTGGCAACCCTCGACGAAGCCCGCGTGGTCCGCGCCGCCGTGCCGGCGGCCGCGATCTATGTGCTCGACGGCTTCTTCCAGAACAGCGGCGAGGCCTACGCCAAAATCGACGCCAGGCCTGTGATCGGCGACCTCAACGAACTCGCCGAATGGGACGTGTTTTGCCGCCGCACCGGCTGGGCCGGCGGCGCCGCCATTCACATCGATACCGGCATGAACCGGCTTGGCCTGACCATCGTGGAAGCCCAGGGCATCATTCCCCGGATCAACGCCGGCGATCACGGCATCACGCTGGTCATGAGCCACCTCGCCTGCGCCGAGACCCTCAACCATCCGACCAACGCCAGGCAGCTCGCCACCTTTCGCGAGATCGCCAGCCTGTTTTCCGGCGTGCCGGCGTCGCTGTCGAATTCGTCCGGATGTTTCCTCGGCGCCGCGTTCCAGTTCGACCTGGTGCGGCCGGGTTGCGCGCTGTACGGCGTCAATCCGACGCCGGAGGCCGACAATCCGATGCAGCCGGTGGTCGAGGTCAAGGCCCGCATCGTGCAGATCCGCAATATCGATAAAGGCGACAGCGTCGGCTACGGCGGCACCTGGAGCGCGCGGCGGCCGACCCGGCTCGCCATCGTTTCCGCAGGCTATGCCGACGGCTATTTCCGCGCCGGCAGCAGCAATGACGGCACCCGCGGCGCCGAGGTGATGGTCGCCGGCAAGCGCTGCCCGGTGGCGGGCCGCATCTCGATGGACCTGATGGCGATCGACGTCACCGACCTCGACAAGAAGGACGTGCGGCGCGGCCACATGGTGACGCTGATCGGCGAAGGCATCACCGTTGACGAACTGGCGCACCATTTCGGCACCATCGGCTACGAGGTGCTGACCAGCCTCGGTTCGCGCTATGCCCGGATCTACAAGGGCGGCGCCGCGACCGGAGAACCGACGGCCGCCCCTCAACCGGCTCCCGTGATACCGGCCTGACGATTTCGTCGGGCCATGAAAGTCGCTACCTTCAACATCAACAATATCAACCGCCGCCTGCCGAACCTGCTGCGCTGGCTGTATCAGGCAAAACCCGATGCCGTGGCGTTGCAGGAACTGAAGTGCACCGACGCCGACTTTC
>CALROE020000184.1:0-6570 GCA_943369715.1 Bradyrhizobium ivorense | reverse complement strand
TTTCGGCAAGTTGCGGGCGCCGATAACCTTCATCAGTTAGGTTAAATTCAGTGCGCGATTGCGGTCCGCGCGCGGCATTGTATTGATCATTGCATGTCCAATTCATTTCACACCGCCGACAAGGGTACGCACCGCCGGGTCATGCTGGTCGGCCTGATGTTCTGCGCCGCCTTTGTCGCGTTCTCCTTCTTTGCCCGCGAGCAGCCCGCCAACACCTACGTTCTCCAGAAGGCCGACAAGCTGGTTCGCACCGCCGGCGCGCCGCCGCTGGCGAATTAAGCAGCTCGCTTGCGGCCGGGTCATCCCGCAGCCGGACTGGCGCCGCGCTGCCGCGTCGCCAGCTGACGTATCAGCCGCGCCACGATTTGCGCCGCTTCGGATGGCGGATGGTGCGAACTCAGCGACATCCAGGTAGTCTGCAGGATCTTCGGCCTTAGAATCGGAATCGCGACCAGTTCGCCCGCGGCGATCTCCCGCGAAAAAACCTCGCGCGGCGAGATGGTGGCGAGGTCGGAGGCGAGCAGGACGTCGCGGATCAGCGGGGTGGAGCCTGCCTCGAAGCGGATGTCGAGTTCGAAATGCTGCGAGGCCGCCAGGCCCGTCAGCACGCTGGTCAGGCTGTTGGGACGCACCGGCAGCGCCAGCGGGATTTCAGCCAGCGACCGCACCGCCAGTTCGCTGCGGCGCGCCATTGGATGATCGCGCCGCGCGATCAAATGCACCTCGGCGCGGGCCAGCGCCTCGGCATTGGCGACCCGGCCGCGCCGGTAGCGATTGTAGATCGCGATCTCGACGCGTCCCGAGGCCAGCCATTCCTCGACCTGGCCGCTATAGGCTTCCAGCGCGCGCAGCCGGATGCCCGGCGCGCCGCCGCGCAGTTCGGCGGCGAGCGAAGCGACCAGCCCGCGCGATGCCACCGGCACCACCCCGAGCGTGACTTCGCCGTGCGGCTCGGCGCGCTCGCCGCGCGCGGCGTCGGTCCAGGCGGCGGCGTCCGCGACCAACGCGCGGGCCCGCGGCAGCATGCGTTCGCCGAGTTCGGTCAGCACCACGCCGCGCCCGGTGCGGTGAAACAGCCGGCCGCCGATGCCGCGCTCCAGCGCCGAGATCTGGCGGCTCAGCGCCGACTGCGCGCTCGCCGTGACCGCCGCCGTCCGGGCGTAGCTGCCGTTGGCCGCGACGTCGACGAAGGTCTTGAGCTGTTTGATATCCATCGATTTACGAAATGCGCTTTTGGCAATTCTGATTTATCTGATGTGATCATATCGCATGACGAAGCCGGCGGCTAGGCTCAGTGCATGGCTGCTTCCTCCACCGCGAACCCGACGCCTGCTCCGACCGGTCCTTTGGCGGGACTACGGGTGCTCGACATCTCCACGGTCGTCGCCGGCCCGTTCGCGTCCGCCCTGCTCGGCGATCTCGGCGCCGAAGTTCTGAAAGTGGAAATTCCCGGAATCGGCGATGCGTTGCGCCGGCTGGCGCCGCACAAGGATGGCGTGCCGCTGTGGTGGAAGGTCACCAACCGCAACAAGAAGGGCATCACCCTCGATCTGCGCAAGCCGGACGGCAAGGAACTGCTCGGCCGCCTCGTCGCCGAGCATGACGTACTGGTCGAGAATTTTCGCACCGGGACGCTGGACGAATGGGGCATCACCCGGGACTGGTTGCAGGCGATCAACCCGCGACTGACCATCCTGCGCGTCACCGGGTTCGGCCAGACCGGGCCCTATCGCAACACCCCCGGCTTCGCCCGCGTGTTCGAGGCGATGAGCGGCTTCACCCGGATGTGCGGCGAGGAGGGCGGCACGCCGCTGCATCTCGGCTATCCGATCTCGGATGCGGTCGGCGGCCTGTTCGGCGCGATCGGCGTGCTGGCCGACCTCTACCGGCTGAAGAGCGATCCTTCGCTGCGCGGCCAGGAGATCGATTGCTCGGTCACCGAGGCGATGATGCGCACGCTGGATTTCCTCGCCATCGAATATGACCAGCTCGGCACGGTGCGGACCCAGAGCGGCAACCGCAGCCAGTACGCCGCGCCCGGCAATATCTACGCGACCTCGGACGGCAAGTGGGCCTCGATCGCGGCATCGACGCAAAGCATCTTCGAACGATTCTGCACAGCGCTCGACCTGCGGGATCTGCTCGGCGATCCGCGCTTTGTCGATAATCCATCGCGGGTGAAGAACTGGCAGGCGATCGACGCCATCGTCCGCGAGGCCATCTCCCGCCTGACGCTGGACGATCTGCGCGGCCGCCTGCACGCGCATGAGGTCGGCTTTTCGCCGATCTACGACGCGGCCGATATCTTTGTCGATCCGCACTTCATCGCGCGCCAGACCATCGTCAGCGTGGCCGACGACGAACTCGGCGATGTCAGGATGCAATGCGTGGTACCGCGGTTCTCGGAAACCCCGGTGTCGGTGCGCTGCGCCGGCCCCGCGCTCGGCCAGCACAATGACGAGACCTATGGTGCGTTGGGATTGACGGCTCAGGAGATCGGACGGCTGCGCGCCGCCGGAACAATCTAAATAGAATCAAAGGAGGGGACGACATGCGGAGCTTGCTGGTGGTTGTCACGGCGCTGGTGCTGACCCTGACCGATGCGCGGTGCGCCGATCTCACGCGCATCCTGGTCGGCTTCCCGCCGGGGCAGGCCACCGATCTGGTGGCGCGCCTGCTGGCCGAGCGGCTCGGTCCGGCGCTCGGCGAAACCGTGATCGTGGAAAACCGGCCGGGGCAGGGCGGCAGCATTGCGCTGGCCTCATTGGCGCAGTCGCCGGCGGACGGCCATACGCTGGTGCTGGCGCCGCTGGCCTCGCTGGTGGTCAACCCGCATCTGTACAAATCCGTCGGCTACAGCACGCGAAAGGATTTCGCGCCGGTGGCGCTGGTCGCCGATCTGCCGATGCTGCTGGTGGTCAATCCGGAGCTGCCGGTGAAGACCGTCGCCGAACTGATCGCCTATGCCAAAGCCAACCCGGAAAAACTCGCGCATCCCTCATCGGGCAACGGCACGCTGTCGCATCTCGGCATGGAAGTGTTCAAGCAGCGCGCCGGCATCACCATCCTGCATGTGCCCTATCGCGGCAGCGTGCCGGCGATGACCGACCTGATGACCGGGATCGTCGGCGTTGCCATGGACACCGTCGCCGTCACCGAACCGTTCATCCGCGGCGCCAAGATGCGGCTGATCGCCAGCGCCTACGGCAAACGGGTCGCGGCCTTTCCCGACACCCCGACGGTGGCCGAGCAGGGCTTTGCGGAAGTCGACCTCTCTGCCTGGCTCGGCATTGTCGCATCATCTGCGACGCCGAAGGCGCGGGTCGATCGTCTTGGGGCCGCGATCAACAGGATCATCCAGTCGCCCGAGATCGTAGCGAAGTTCACCGGTCTCGGCGCCATCCCGCGCGACGAGGGACCGGCGGCGTTCAGCGCCTTTCTCGCCAGCGAGGACGCGCGCTGGAGCGCGGTCGTCAAGGCCTCGGGCCTGCGGATCGAGTAGGAAACACGCAACCTGCGGCAGTCCCAATCGCGCTTTCGAAGCACGCTCGCTCGGAGAAGAAATCGACCTTTGCATCCTAGAGCAGTGGTCGCGCGTCGGTCTCGGTTTGACGCCAAAGGCCGGTTTACCCATCTGTTCGATCCGGTGACAGGACGCAGTCCGCAGCGCTACCGTAGCGTCAGTGTGATGGCGCCGACGGCCACCGAGGCGGACGCCTTGTCGACCGCGTTCAGCCTGATGCCTTTGCCTGGTATCGCTGAAATCGTGGCGGTCAGGCCGAACCTGCGCCCGCATCACCGATTCCACTGGAACTTTGATCGTGTATGGTGCTTGAGAGGTGTCGTTCCACGGCAGTCCGAAAGTCGGATCGACCGCTCGACGCCGATCAGCCAAAGATTCCCGGCCCCAACGGGCTGTTTAAACAGGAGAACAGGATGCGAGGGTTTGTTTTCGTTGCACTTTTGGCGATGGCCGGCGCCGGCGAAGTCAGAGCTCAGGATGCCGCGGCCGGCGAAAAGGTGTTCGGCGTGTGCAAGGCCTGCCACCAGGTCGGCGAGACCGCGAAGAACAGTGTCGGACCGCAGCTCAACGGCCTTATCGGTCGCAAGTCGGGCAACGTCGCCGGCTACAATTATTCGGCCGCCAACAAGGATTCCGGCATCACTTGGGACGAGGCCACTTTCCGCGAATACATCAAGGACCCCAAGGCGAAGATTCCGGGCACCAAGATGATCTATGCCGGCCTCAAGGACGAGCAGCGGACCAACGACCTGATTGCCTATCTCAAGCAGTTCGATGCCGACGGGAAGAAAAAGTAGTCTTCACTTCGCGAACGGGTTCTGCCAGCCGCCGCGCGCGGCTGGCGCCCGCGGCGGATAGGTCGCCTCGAGATAGTTCAGCAGCACCGCGCGATCCTTGTCGTCGGGCGGCGGCATGTTGTGGCGGCGGATCATCAGGCTGATGGAATCGTCCCACAGCGCCCGCGTCATGCCCTGCTGCGCCACGAGTTTAAAACCGTGGCAGGCGGTGCAGGCATAGAAGGTTTCATCGCGGCCGGCTCCGGCCGGAAAATCCTCCGGGCTTTCGTCACGCGGCGTGAAGGTCGATTGCGCCATGGCGGGCGCGATCGACAGCAGTCCCGCCATCACAGCCCAAGCGAACCGCCGCATCAGCCCACCAGCACCGCGATGCGGTGCATGGCGTTGCC
The DNA here is from genome assembly GCA_943369715.1 of Bradyrhizobium ivorense. Taxonomy (GTDB): domain Bacteria; phylum Pseudomonadota; class Alphaproteobacteria; order Rhizobiales; family Xanthobacteraceae; genus Bradyrhizobium; species Bradyrhizobium ivorense_A. Next base: position 1,861 of record CALROE020000184.1, on the reverse strand, counting down.
GCCATAGCCTTGCGGATTCCAGAAGCCGGCCAGATGCGGCTGCATCGCGCCCTTCGAATCGGTGGCGCGCGCCCAGATCTCGAAATAGCCGTCGGTCGGCAGTTTCAGCGTCGCGGTCCAGCGCTGCCAGTCATACTTGTTCTTCGGCTTTTCCAGGCTGGCGCGCTGCCAGCTGGCGCCGAAATCGGTCGAGACGTCGACCTGCTTGACGGTGAGGTCGCCGGCCCATGACGCGCCGCGCAGTTTTATCTCCTTGGTGCCGGCGGCGAATTTGGCGCCGTTCGCAGGATTGGAGATGATCGAGCGCACCGGCATCGATTCCAGGATGCGCATATTCTTCGGGTCCCCTCGCGCCCATCGCGGCGAGCCCCGTTGAGCCCAGAAATCCGCGCCGGCTGGCGGTGAAGTGGCTGCCGCCCTCGACGGTATTGTCGGCTTGCTGCGCCATGACATTTCTCCCCTTGGTGCTGTCTCGGGTTTTTTGCCCGGGGTTGCCCCGGGACCGGCGCGGGCGCGGGCGATCCAACCGGCATGCATTCAACCATGGCTGCCATCCGGCTCGCCCCCCGTTCGACCCTTGCGCTTGGCAGCTGCCGGCTGCACATTTGCGCTGCGGCGCCCGGCGAACGCCAAGAAACCGTCAAGAATGAAACTTTAGGGAAACCTGCATGACCGCCACGCGGATCGACTGCGATATCCATCCCGCCGTCGGTGGAACCCGCACCACGCTGTTGCCCTATCTCAGCGACCATTGGAAAGAACAGGTGGTCAGCCGCGCCATCGACGGCCTCGATCTCAATTCCTATCCGCCCAACATGCCGCTGTCCGGCCGGGCCGACTGGCGGCCCTCCAATGGCGACAAGCCCGGCAGCGACCTCGCCATGGTGCAGCGCGGTGCGTTCGACCAGCTCGGCGCCAGCCACGCCATCTGCAATGTGCTGTACGGCGCCCAGGCGGTGTTCGATCCCTATATGGCGGCCGATTTCTGCAAGGCGATCAACGACTGGATCGCGGCCGAATGGCTGTCGAAGGATTCGCGGCTGCGCGCGTCGATCGTGGTGCCGATGCAGGCGCCTGATTTGGCCATCGAGGAAATCGAGCGCCGCGCCGCCGACAACCGCTTTGTTTCGGTGCTGGTGCTGGCGCAGGGTGACGCCCTGCTCGGAAAGCGGCATTTCTGGCCGGTGTGGCAGGCGGCGGAGAAATACAAACTGCCGATCGCCATCCATGCCGGCAGCGCGTACCGCCAGGCGCCGAGCTCGGTCGGCTGGCCGTCCTACCGCTACGAATATTACATGGCGGAGGCGCAGGCGTTCCAGGCCCAGGTGCTGAGCCTGATCTACGAAGGCGTGTTCGGCAAATTCCCCGGCCTCAAGGTGGTGCTGATGGAATCCGGCATCAGCTGGCTGCCGGCCTTCATGTGGCGCGCCAACAAGACCTGGCGCGGCGTCCGCGTCGAGGTGCCCTGGGTCGAGCGCGAGCCGGCTTCGATCATGCGCGACCATATCCGCTTCACCACGCAGCCGTTCGACTCGCCGCCCGATGCGGCCGGGGTCGCCGACATCATCGACATGATCGGCTCCGACAGGATGTTCCTGTTCTCGTCGGATTATCCGCACTGGCAGTTCGACGGCGACGACGCCATCCCGAAGCATCTGCCGGCCAGTCTGGTGCAGCGCATGTGTGCCGACAATCCGCTTGAAACCTTTCCGCGGCTGAAACTGGCGGCATGAAGCATGGTGAGATCAGGATCTGTTGCCGCGGCGTCAAAGCTGTTCCAACTCTCCCCAGCGGGGAGAGGTCGAATTGCATCGCAAGATGCAATCCGGGTGAGGGGGCGCCGCGCCCTCGTTAGACCTGC
>CALROE020000183.1:0-6592 GCA_943369715.1 Bradyrhizobium ivorense | reverse complement strand
GGGTGAGGGGGTACGGTCTATTGTTAAAGGGGCAGCCCCTCACCCGATTTGCTGCGCAAATCGACCTCTCCCCGCTGGGGAGAGGTAAGCCGCATCCGCCGGCGACCAATTCAACCAAAAGCATCTCGCGCTAAGTGTCCGCTTCCGGAAGCGGCGCGTCCGGAACATAGCGCGTTCGCATGAAAATCCCGCGTTTCGGCGCGAACAGGAATGCCAGGATGAAGAATAGGGCCTGGGTCAGCACGATGCAGGCGCCGGTCGCGCCGTCGATGTGGAAGCTGACGATGGTCCCCGATGCTGCCGAGACGGTGGCGGTAGCGGTTGCGATCACCAGCATCCGCTCGAAACTGTCGGTCAGCAGATAGGCCGTGGCGCCCGGCGCGATCAGCATGGCAATGACGAGAATGATGCCGACCGCCTTCAGCGAGGCAACGATGGTGAGCGACAGCAGCACCAGCAGGCCATAATGCATCACACGCACCGGCAGGCCGATCGAACGGGCGTGGTTGGGATCGAAGCAATAGAGCAGGAGATCGCGCCGCTTGACCAGCACGACCAGCAGCGTGCCGCCGGCGACGAAAGCGGTTTCGATCAGGTCCCGCGCGGACACGCCCAGCGCATTGCCGAACAGGATGTGATTGAGATGCTGGTCGGTATCCACCTTGGTGAAGATCACCAGCCCCAGCCCGAACATGCCCGAGAACACGATTCCCATCACCGTGTCCTCCTTCACGCGGCTGTTCTCCTTGAGGTAACCGGTCAGCAGCGCGCAGGACAGGCCGGCCGCGAAAGCGCCGAGCGCCAGCGGCAGGCTCAGTACATGCGCGAGCACGATGCCCGGCAGCACGGCATGCGAAATCGCGTCGCCCATCAGCGACCAGCCCTTGAGCACGAGATAGCAGGACAGCACCGCGCAGACCGCCGCCACCATCACCGACACCAGCAGCGCCCGCTGCATGAACGGATAGGCCAGCGGCCCCGATATCCATTCGATCACGGCCATCATGCTTCCGCCTCCACGACGGCGAGACGCCGGCGGCGCGCGGCGATCACGCCGTGCTTCGGCGCGAAATAGAATGCCACGATGAACAACAGCGTCTGCAGCGTGACGATCACGCCGCCGGTGGCTCCATCGAGGAAGAAGCTGATGTAGGCGCCGGCAAAGCTGGTGACCATGCCGAGCGCGACGCTGATCAGGATCAGCCGGCCGAAGCGATCGGTGAGCAGATAGGCGGTCGCGCCGGGGGTCACGACCATCGCGATGACGAGGCAGGCGCCGACGGTCTGCAGCGCGGCCACCGTGCAGGCGCTCAGCAAGGTGAAGAACACGATCTTCAGCGCCCTGGTATTGAGCCCGATGCTGCGGGCGTGGTTCTCGTCGAAGAACGTCACCATCAGGTCTTTCCAGAGCACCGCCAGGATGGCGAGCGAGACCGCCGCGATGATCGCGACCTGGACCACGTCTTCATCCGAGATCGCCAGGATGTTGCCGAGCACGATGGTCTGGATGCTGACCGAGGTCGGCCAGATCGACGCCATCAGCAAACCCAGCGCGAACAAGGTGGTGAACACCAGGCCGATGACGGCGTCCTCGCGCAGGCGCGAGTTCAGCTTGACGAACTGCATGCCGCCGGCGGCCAGGATGCCGGCGAAGAAGGCGCCGACCGCGAATGGCGCCCCGACGATATAGGCCGCGGCGACGCCGGGCACGATGGAGTGCGCCAGCGCGTCGCCCATCAGCGACCAGCCCTTGAGCATCAGATAGGCCGACAGGAAAGCGCAGACGCCGCCGACCAGCGCGCTCACCCACATCGCTTTCAGCATGTAATTGTAGCTGAAAGGGACCAGCATCTCGGCGAAGAACGGTTCCATCACTCTGGCTTCGCATTGTTGAGGGAGTTAGTCCCATCGCCATAGAACACCACCGGCCGCTCGTCGTCGGTGAGCACCGTGACCCGCCTGGTATCGGCATCGTCGTGCAGCTCCGAGCCGCCGAGCTGGAAGTTGCGCAGCACGCCGCCGAAGGCGCGCTCGAGATTGCCTTGCGTGAAGACTTGCGCCGTCGGGCCGGACGCCAGCACCGTGCGGTTGATGAGGACGACCTGGTCGCAGAACTCCGGCACGCTGCCGAGATTGTGGGTCGAGACCAGCATCAGGTGGCCGGCGGCGCGCAATTCGCGCAACAGGCTGATGATGGCGGCCTCGGTCTTGACGTCGATGCCCGTGAAAGGCTCGTCGAGCAGGATGATGCGGCCCTCCTGCGCCAGCGAGCGCGCGAGGAAAACGCGCTTCTTCTGGCCGCCGCTCAACTCGCCGATCTGGCGATGGCGGAACGCGCTCATGCCGACGCGCTCCAGCGCCTGGTCGACCTTGTAGCGATCGGCGCGCGACGGCATCCGCAGGAAATTCATGTGCCCATAGCGGCCCATCATCACGACGGTTTCGACCAGCACCGGAAAATTCCAGTCGACATCCTCGCTTTGCGGCACATAGGCCACGATGTTCTGCTTCAGCGCTTCATTGACGCTGAGACCGCACAGCCGCACCTCCCCCGCCGCCGGCTGCACGAAGCCCATGATCGCCTTGAAGATGGTGGATTTGCCGCTGCCGTTGACGCCGACCAGCGCGCAGATCGTGCCGGGATCGAGTTCGAACGAGGCATCGTGCACGGCGGTGAGGCCGTTGGCGTAGCTGACGGTGAGATGGCGCACGGAAATGCTGGAGCCGAATGTAGCTCCGTTGGGCCCCCGGTCCGGCGCGACGCCGGTGAACGGCGCGGATGCGTTCACTTGCCGAATCCCTTCGCGATGGTCTCGACGGTCACATTCAACAGATCCAGATAGGTGGGGACCGGACCGCCGGCGGCGCTGAGCGAGTCGACATAGAGCACGCCGCCATAGCGGGCGCCGGTCTCGCGCGCGACCTGTTTGGCGGCGCGGTCGGAGATCGTGCTCTCGCTGAACACCACCGGGATTTTGTTCTTGCGCACGAGGTCGATCACCTTGCGGACCTGCTGCGGCGTGCCCTGCTCGTCGGCGTTGATCGGCCACAGATAGGCTTCGCGCAGCCTGTAATCGCGCGTCAGGTAACTGAAGGCGCCTTCGCTCGATACCAGCCAGCGCTGGTTTTCCGGGATGGCGGCGAGCCGCTTGCGCAGGGGCTCGTCGAGCGCCTTGATCCGCGCGGAATATTCCGCGGCGTTCTTCGTATAGGCCTCCGCGTTGGCAGGGTCGTATTTGACCAGCGCCTTGCGGATGTTTTCGACATAGATCAGCGCCGTGGAGGATGACATCCAGGCATGCGGATTGGGCTTGCCGGTGTAGGGCCCCTCGGCAATCCCCATCGGCTCGATGCCTTCGGTGACGACCACGCTCGGCACCTGCTTGACGTTCTCGAAGAATTTTTCGAACCAGCGTTCGAGGTTGAAGCCGTTCCAAAGCACGAGGTCGGCCGCCTGCGCCCGCACGATATCGAGCGGCGTCGGCTGGTAATCATGGATCTCGGCGCCCGGCTTGGTGATCGATTCCACGATCGCTCTGTCGCCGGCAACGTTCTGCGCGATGTCCTGGATGATCGTGAACGTGGTCACGACCCGAAACGGTTTTCGCGGCGCGGTCTGCGCCTGCGCCGGAACGCTTAAGCTCGCGCCGGCGAACGCCGCCGCGAGCATTGCTGCCACAAGCCGCCGGCTCATCGGCTTCGACTTCATCTGCCTGTTCTCCAAAGTATGGCCGCCCGCGCGAACCAGCCGTCGCAACGATATTACTTGTTGCTGTTGCGACTTAATCGCAAAAAGATTGCGCCGCGATGTAGCCCGTGTCAATCCTAATTGCGAACTATTCGCAATTAGGATTGACACCGCAAACTATCGCTAATCTCAATGAGTTCGGCCCGGTCCTCGACCGGTCGAGAACAGCCCGCGGCGGACATTAGCCAGTCATCGGCTCTCCTGCCACGCACGCGCGTACAAGGAAGACCTGCGGACTTCTTCAACGGCCGTCCTGGAAATGCCGATGTCGGCGAGCAGCCGGTCATCAAGTTCGAGCAATTCTCTGTACTGGCATCGTCGATCCCACCACAGGACTATTCGGACCAGCCACGCAAATGGGGCTTTCCAGGACCACCCAGTATCCGGAACAGAGAGTAAAGCTGCGTCGAGAGCGTTGGTTGGATTGCCGATTGTGCTGCCGCAAGACATGTTTCACCTCCGTAGTGGAGTGAAACAACTCTTGGCTCGGGAGCTGGTCGGGCGGTTGTCAATGGCCCGAGGAATTTCAGTATCATACCCACGTCGGGCGCTCAACCGATCGTCAGCGAGTATGGGCTGATCGGCCGCTTGACGGCGAGAGACCCGACGGCACACGCAAGGCAAAGCGCAAGGCAACCGATCAGGACAGCAGCATAGCTTCCTGTCCAATCGACGCTTGCCGCGAATGGCAGCGGTCCGAATGCTGCGCCGGCAATGCCGAAGACGAACGACGCTCCCCTGATCGCGCCGAGATGGTCGCGGCCGAAATACTGGGCGTAGCCGGCGGCATTGATGGCTTGCTGCGAGCCGTACGCCGCGCCCAGACTGAGCGCGTACAGCACGCTGATGACGATTCCGCTGCCAAATGCCGGAAGAGCGGATGCCAGCGCGAGCATCAACATCGCAAGCGGAACCAGATGCCGCGGTTCGTGGCGATCCACCAGAAATCCGGTGCCGAGCGTGGCAACAGCCTGAACGCCTGCGAGAAGCGAAAGCAACAGCAACGCATCGCTGTGTGCGATCCCGGCCCTCTGCATGATCGAGAAGTGATTGAGCAGGAGCGCCGTGCCGATGGCATTGGTCAGGAAGCCGGCCGCGCACAGCAGCCAGAACACACCGGTACGGAGCGCCTGCTCGCGCGTAAACGAAGGCTCCTCGCGTGGATCTTCTGTCGCCGGTGACAGTCCGGCGTCGGTGCTGAGGCCGAATTTTTCCGGCCGATCGCGAAACAGCGCGGCAGCGACCGGCAGAATGGTGAGTGCGACAAGCCCGGCAAGGGCGAGATAGGCGCCTCGCCAGCCGTAGAGCGAGATGAGACCATCGATCAGCCTGGGGAAGATCATCGAACCGGCCGCGAGCCCGAGACTGGCTGCCGCAGCGGCAATCCCGCGCCGCCGCACAAACCAGAGATTGACGACCTGCTGACTGACGAGGCCAAGGCCGCCGATCGCAGCGCCGCGCAGCAGCGCGAAGCCGACGAGCAGCATCATGGCGGATTGAACTGCGGCCATGAAAGCGCAGGCCAAGGCGAGACCAGCGGCGATGATGGTCGCCGTCAGGCGCGGCCCACGCCGGTCGATCCAGCGGCCGATCACGGGCGCCGGCAGAATTCCTGCAAGCGTTCCAACCGCATAAGCGATCGAGGCCGAAGTGCGCGAGATGCCAAGATCGGCAGTGATCGGATCGAAGAAAACCGAGACACCCGCCGTCTGGCCGGGCAGCGTCATGAAGGAGCCGAAAGTGCCCGCGCCCAGTATGATCCAGCCGTAGTGGAGAGCGGAAGATCTCGGGCCTGCCGCTCGCAAGTAATCAACCCGCCCGGCGCGTCGACGCCGCAGGCAAATCGCCCTCAAACCCTTCGCAGCAATGCTCGCGCAGGAATTCGATGACCCCGTCCATACGACCGTACTGAGCGCGGCAGATCACCGTGCGCCCGCTTTTTTCCTGGGTGACGAGGCCCGCGCCAACCAGCCCGCGCAGATGAAAGGCGAGCGTGGAGGCAGGTACGTCGAGACGGGTTTGGATATCGGTGATGTTGAGGCCGGGCGGTCCAGCCCGAACCAAGAGCCGATAGATATCCAGTCGGGTCAAATTGCCCAACTCAGCGAGGCAGCGTGCGGCCAGCTTGCGATTCATGCTTCCACATACCGCAAGCTCGAACGAATTACAACTATAATACTAGTTTTATGGTCATATGGATCGGGATGACGAATGGCGCTGTAAGTCAGTTTACGCGGCCGTTCTCGCGCAGCAACCTGACGCCGCCCTCGGTGACCGCCACCAGAACGCCCGCCCCTGCGATGCTTTCGCGCGTGACAAAACCGCGATCGACCGCGTCCTCCCAGATCGTCAGGCGCGGGCACGAGGTGCGCCATGTCTCGATCACCTCGGAATAGAGCCGCGGCTCCCGGGCGATCCATTCGACGAGATCGAGCAGCAGCGGGTCAGTGTGGCCGGACATCCGCCATCTCCTTTCCCTCAAAAGGCGAGCGCCTTGCTTTCGAAATACGGCGCCAGCAGCAGCCAGCTGCCGTAGGCAATGTAATAGCAGGCGACCGTCGTGATCAGCCGTCCTGCCCAGGTGCGGAATTGCTGGTCGCTCATCGCCTCCAGAATGCGCCGTGCCAGCGTGGTGCCGAGCATCGAGGCGGCCACCGCGATCACGGCAAGCACAGGATCGAGCGTGGCGGCGGCGTCGATGATGCCGCCGAAATAGACCAGCTTTATAAAATGGCTGGCGACCTGGCAGGCGGCCTTGGTGGCGACCACCTCGCGGCGGCCGAAATTGCCGCCGAGAAAGAAGGTGTCCATCAGTGGGCCGGAGACGCCGGTCATCAGCATCAG
>CALROE020000182.1:0-6627 GCA_943369715.1 Bradyrhizobium ivorense | reverse complement strand
TGGTCACCTCGGTATCGCCGCCGGAGAGGCGGTTCATCACCGCGGTGATCGCCGTCAGCGGACGCGACAGGCCGCGGCCGAGCAGGAAGGCCAGCAGCACCGCGCCGGCCAGGATGGCCATGGTGCCGAGGATCAGGTTGCGCTGCGAACTCGCTGCCGCGGCCTCGTATTCAGAAGTGTCCTTGATGACCTCGATCACCGCCACCGGCTGGCCGGCGTAGTTCTTGATCTGCCCGAGGTAGAGCGCGGAAGCATGGTCGTTGAGCGTGGCGCTACGGCGAAGCGTGGCCCCGTCGAACACGCTCTTCAGCTCCTCTGGCGTGGCGACCACGGTATCGCCGAAGGTCGAGGAGAGCTTCTTGAAGGCCTTGCCGTCGAACCAATGCACCGCGAGATCGACGCCGAAGCGCTTCTTGGCTCGATCGACGAATTCCTTTCCGAAGGAAGCGCCGACATCGGCGACCGCGATACTCTTGCCGTCGCGCATGATCGGCGTCATGGCGAAGGTGAGGAGCGTATCACGCCCCGCCTCGACGCCGACGATCGGTTTGCCGGTCTTGTTCGCTTCCACCACGGTGACACGACGCGCCGAGACGTCGTCGCCAAATGCCTTGGGATCATGGATACGCAGGAAAAGAGTCGCCGGCGGCATGGTCAGGTTGATGAAGGGGATGCCTTGCGTCTTCAGCGCCTTCATCGGGCCATCGAGCAGTGCAAACAGTCCGTCGCGGTCGCCCTTGGTGACGGCATCGACGACCGGAGGCAGCGCGGCAACGACCGCGCTGATTGCAAGCGCCGTGCGCCCTTCATAGTCGAGCGCGGCGATGACGCTGTCATATTGCAGCTTGAGCTGCTGATCGAGCGCGAGCTGCGTCAGCGAGCGCTGCTGCAGGACCGAAAAGGTGCCGAGGATGGCGCAGGCCGCCGCCACGGTCAGCGAAATGGCGAGGATCAGGCGGGCCGCGATCGATCGAAGTTTGAACATGGGGGATACCGAAGCTCCGCGAGAGGACGATTCGCATGTTCCCAGAAACTGTTTAACAATGCGGTCGATGGTTGGCCCGTATTATTGCGGGCTCGTGGCCATCTAGGCCGCGTTGCGCAGGCCGGCGAGGAAGCTGTCGACGCTTTCGAACAGCGCGGTGGCGTGCTGGTTGAGTTCGCCGGAGGCGACCAGCACGTTGTTGGCGAGCATGCGCGACTGGTCGGCGGCCTGGCTCGCGCCCGCCACGTTGAGCGAGACCTCGCTGGTGCCGGCGGCGGCCTGTTGCACGCTGCGGGCGATTTCGCGCGTCGCCGAATCCTGCTGCTCGACGGCGGAGGCGATGGTGGTCGCGATGCCGCTGATTTCCCGGATGGTGTCGCTGATGCCGCCGATCGCGGTGACGCAATTGCCGGTGGCGGCCTGGATCGCGGTCACCTGCCCGGCGATCTCCTCGGTAGCCTTCGCGGTCTGGCTGGCCAGTTCCTTGACTTCGGATGCGACCACGGCAAAGCCGCGGCCGGCGTCGCCGGCGCGCGCCGCCTCGATGGTGGCGTTGAGCGCGAGCAAATTGGTCTGGCTGGCGATGGCACCGATCAGGCGAAGCACATCGCCGATCTTTTCGCCGGCGGCCGTCAGACCGGCGACCATTTCGGTGGTTTGACCGGCCTTGACCACGGCGTCGTCGGCGACGCTGCTGGAATGCGTGACCTGGCGGCCGATCTCGGCCACGGAGGAGGCGAGTTCCTCGGTGGCGGCGGCGACGGTGCCGACGCTGGCCGAAGCCTCCTCCGACGCGGCGGCGGCGGCGGTGGCCCGTTCCGAGGTGCCGTTGACGCTGGCCGTGATCTCGCCGGCGACCCGCTGCATGTCCTTGGTCGCCTTTGCGACCGCGCCGACCACGCTCTTGACGTCGGCTTCGAAGCGGTCGGCCATCTGCCGCTGCAACGCTTTCTTTTCCTCTTCCGCCTGCTGTTTCGTGGCTTCCTGCGCCGCGCGCATGGTGCCGGCTTCCAGCATGCTGCGGCGGAACACGTCGACCGCCACCGCCATGGTGCCGAGTTCGTCCTTGCGCTCGCCGCCGGGAATGGTCACCTCGGTATCGCCGCCGGAGAGGCGGTTCATCACCGCGGTGATCGCCGTCAGCGGACGCGACAGGCCGCGGCCGAGCAGGAAGGCCAGCAGCACCGCGCCGGCCAGGATGGCAATGGTGCCGAGAATCAGGTTGCGCTGCGAACTCGCTGCCGCGGCCTCGTATTCGGAAGTGTCCTTGATGACTTCCAGTACCGCGATGGGCTGGCCGGCGTAATTCTTGATCTGCCCGAGATAGAGGGCGGCGGGACGGCCGCCGAGCGTCGCGTCGCGACGCAGCGATGCGCCGCCAAACACGCTCTTCAGTTCTTCCGGCGTGGCCACCACGGCATCGCCGAAGGTCGAGGAGAGTCGCTTGAGTTCCTTGCCGTCGAACGAATGCACGGCGAGATCGACGCCGAAGCGCAGTTTGGCCCGGTCGACGAATTCCTTGCCGAAGGGAATGCCGTTTTCGGCAACGCCGATGCTCTTGCCGTCGCGCACGATCGGCGTCATGGCGAAGATGCTGAGCGAATCGCGGCCCATTTCGACGCCGACGATCGGCTTGCCGGTCTTGTTCGATTCCACCACGGCGATGCGCCGCGCCGAGATGTCGTCGCCAAACGACTTCGGATCATGCAGGCGCAGGAAGATCGTTGCCGGCGGCAAAGTGAGATTCAACAGCGGCATGCCCTGCGCCTTCAGGGCCGCCTGGGCGCCACCGAGCAGAGCGGTCATGGAATCGCGGTCGCCCTTGGCGATCGCGGCGGCGACCGGGGGCAGTGCGGCGACCACGGAGCTGACCGCCATGGCGGCGCGTCCCTCATAGTCGATCGCGGCGATGACGCTGTCATATTGCAGCTTGAGTTGCTGGTCGAGCGCCAGTTGCGTCAGCGACCGCTGTTGAATGATCGAAAAGGTGCCGAGGATGGCGCAGGCCGCCGCCACGGTCAGCGAGATGGCAAGAATCAGGCGGGCCGCGATCGATCGAAGTTTGAACATGGGGGATACCGAAGCTCCGCGAGAGGACGATTCGGAGGTTCCCAGAAACTGTTTAACAAACTGAGGCCGGTTGCCCGTAGTATTGCGGGCTCGCGGCCGTCAGGCGCCGGGACGGGCGGAAAGAATCACCTTGCCGACGTCTTCATAGTGGCTGTCGCGGCCCTGCAGCTGCTGCGCGATGGTGTGCATGTCGCGGAAGCGGCGCTCGAACGGGTTGGCGCTGAACACGGCGGTGGCTCCCGTCATGTGATAGGCGGTATCGACCACCGCGGTGGACTGATGGATGGTCCAGGTCGAGGCCAGGCGGAGCGCGATGCGATGGGCTTCGGTGAAGGCATCGCCGCGCGCCAGGTCGCGCCACACTTCCGCGGCGGTGGCATAGAGATAGGCGCGCGTGGAGCGCAACTGGGCTTCGGTGCGCCCGATCAGGCCCTGCACCGCGCTGTTGTCGCGCATCGCGCCGAGCCCCTGCGGCTGCTTGGCGCGCGCCAGCACGATGGCGGCATCCAGCGTGGCGCGGGCGACGCCGAGCGAGGTCGCGCCGAAGCCCATGCTGTAAACCATTTGAGTCGGAATCCGGTACAGCGGCCCTTTCTCGCGCAACGCTGTGGGCTCGTCGCGCAGTGCGGTGAACTGCTCCGGAATGAACAGGTCCTCGACCGAATAGGAGTCGGTGCCGGTGCCGTTGAGGCCGATCACGTCCCAGACGTCGTACATGGTGGCGCTGGTGATCGGGAACAGGACGGTGCGGATCTCCGGCGAGCCGTCGGGCTTGCGGCGCGGTGAGCCATCGGCCTCGACGATCCGGACATGGGCGCCGAGCCAGCTCGCCTGCCGCGAGCCGCTGGCGAAATCCCAGCGCGCGCTGGCCTTGTAGCCGCCGGGAACCGCCTGCACGGAATGGTTGATCGCGCCCCAGGCCAGGATGCCGGGCGCGACGTTGAAAATCTCGTTGGCCGGTTCGGGGTCGATATAGGCCGAGACCATGGCGCAGACGCCGCACTGGCCGAGGCACCACGCGGTCGAGGCATCGGCCTTGGCGATCTCTTCCTGCATCTGCATGAAGATCTCGAGCGGCGCCTCGGTACCCCCCAGGCTTTTCGGCAGCAGCGCGCGATAAAGCCCGTTCTCGAGCAGCGCGGAAACCACGGGCTGAGTGAGACGCCGCGTCCGTTCGATCTCGTTCGCCTCACGCTCAATCAGCGGCTGCAGCGCCCGCGCGCGCTCGACGAGGTCGAAACCGGGAACCTTGTTCATGTCTTTCCTCGCCCCTTGTTCCGTCGCTTGTCGGGCTTCTTGTTGGGTGGCGGCGCGATGGTGGTCCATCTGCCGCCGCCGATCAAGAGAGGCCAGCTTCCTGAAAAGCATGGGCGGCGATCTACGCCGCCGCCGGCCCGAGCTGGAGCGCCGGCTGTATCGGCCGCCGCGGCGAAGGGAAACTCAGCGCCACCGCGACCGCCGCGATCCCGATGCCGAACGAGCCGATATAGAGCCAGAAATAGCCGTGGAAGGTGTCGAACACCCAGCCGCCGGCCCATGGCCCGAGCGCCATGCCGAGGCTGGCGAACGCCGAAACCGCGCCGAACACCGTGCCCATGATGCGGGCGCCGAAAAACTCCCGCACCAGCACGGCGTACAGCGGCATCACCCCGCCATAGGCGAGGCCGAAGGCGACGGAGAGCGCATAGAATTCGCCGAGCTGGCCGACCGCCAGATAGGTCGCCACGCACAGCGCCTGCACCATCAGCCCGGCGACCAGCACCGGCTTGGCCCCGATGCGGTCCGCCATCACGCCGAGCGCCAGCCGGCCGCCCAGGCCGGAGAATCCGGCGAGGCTGTAGACGGTGACGGCCGTCAGCGGCGCGATGCCGCAGACCATGGCGTAGCTCACCATGTGGAAGATCGGGCCCGAATGCGCCGCGCAACAGCAAAAATGCGCCAGCGCCAGCGTGATGAATTGCGGCGTGCGCAATGCCTGCGCCACGGTCCACTCGGCCGCGGGCGCCTCTGCGACGCCTGCGCCGGGAAGCGCTGCCGGCTGCGGCGCCGGACGCACCAGGAAAGCGGCTGGAATCAACAGCGCCGAGGCGGCGATGCCGATCACCAGCATCGCGGTGCGCCAGTCATAGGTCGTGATCAGCCAGCTCGCGAACGGCGCCACCGTCAGCGGCGCCACGCCCATGCCGGCCGACACCAGCGAGACCGCGAGGCTGCGCTGGTGTTCGATCCAGGCGCTGGCGATCGCCATCATCGGCGCATAGAAGGCGCCGACGGCGGTGCCGATCAGGATGCCCCACAGCAACTGAAACTGCCACAGGCTGGCGGCCTGGCTCGCCGTCATCAGCCCAAGCCCGAGCAGCACGCTGCCGGCGAGCACGACGATACGGGTGCCGTACCGGTCCGACAGCGCGCCCCAGAAGAAGGCCGCGACCCCCATGCCGAGAAAATTCAGCGTCGACGCCGCCGAAACCCCCGCGAGCGACCAGCCCGTCGCCTCCGACATCGGCTTGAGGAACACCGCCAGCGACATCATCGCGCCGAAGCCGACACAGGTCATCAGCGCGCCGGCGCCGACGACGACCCAGCCATAGTTGAAACCGGCAGGCTTGCTCATGCGTTTCCTCGCATTTTTTGGGTGTTTATGATTGAGCAGGGGGATGGTGGCGCATCCTGCGATGCAGGGCAAGACGGATGGGTTTGCCGTCATTCCGGGGCGCGCGAAGCGCGAACCCGGAATCTCGAGATTCCGGGTCTGCGCCAGGAGGCGCATCCCGGAATGACGGAGGGTTAGCGCGCCAGCCCAAGCACCGTCATCAGCGCACTGTTGAGCCGCTCGGATGTCTCGCCATCGAGCGATCCCAGCACTTGCCGAACGCGGTCTCGCCGCAATGCGTTGATCTTGTCCGTCATGATTTGGGAACGAAGCCGCAAGCCGTTCGCGGCAGAGGGCTCAACCACCGGCCGAAGGTGATGGAAATCGCTGACGTCGGACGACATCGGGCAAACCAGAACGGAATTCGTCGTGTCACCGAGTTCATTCGCCTGGACGATCACCCCCGGACGCGGCTTGCCCATGTCGCCCTGCGCGACGAGCAACACCACGTCGCCGCGCTTCACGACCAGTCCGCCGGATCTCGGACGGTGTCCAGCCAGTCATCGATAGCCGCGTCCTCGGGATGCCTGGATAACATCGCGGCCTCGCGGCGAATATCCGCCAGCACCTTGGGATCGCGCAAATCCGGCACCCAATGCTGCACCGGCCGCAGCCCCTGGGCGCGAAGCCGCTCGCGGCGCGACGCCATGCGCTGCTGCGGGGTGCGGGGTTTTGACTTTTTCGGAGTCGTGGCCATGGGAGAGAGAGCGTAACATGTTACGGTTCTGACTTCAATAATCAAGCAAATTAGGGCCCACAGTTCTTCTGCATTGTTGTGCCCGAGGTTGATTGGCTGAATCTGCTACAATAGGTTGCAATATTGGCAGGGGAATTTTCATGGCACCTAGAAAACACATTAAGCCGAAACCAACGCCTGTGGCCAATGACACAAGCGAACTATCTCTGCCTACGCCGACTA
>CALROE020000181.1:0-6645 GCA_943369715.1 Bradyrhizobium ivorense | reverse complement strand
TTAATACTGTGTGACGAAGGATCGACCACGCCGGACAACGGCGGGCGGCCACGGGGCATCAAGCAGAGAAGAACGGAAGCAACTCGCGGATTGTAGCGTTGTGTGGCGTTGCCGGAGTTAGCTTAAATGCGTGCGAAGCAAAGTATCCTTGGCCTGGTTCACGCGGGCGGCGAGGTACGTCGACCCCCCTTGATCGGGATGCAGTTTCTTCATGAGCGCGCGGTGCGCGCGCCCGATCTCGTCGCGGGTCGCCCCCGGCTGCAGGCCAAGGATCTGATAGGCCTCCTCGTCCGACATTTTGCCGCCCGACGGCGCGCGGCCCTGCCCCCTTGCCGCGTCTCCCTGCGCGTCCTGACGCCAGGCGGGAAACCTGCGGTCCAGATAGCTTTCAAATAGCGCCACACTCTCCGCGTCGAAGCCGGATATCATCGCCGTCAGTTGCGGCAGATCGAATTCGCCGAGATCATGACCAGCATAGGGTCCGGCCACGATCTGGCCCGAGAGCTGGCCGCTGTCGTGATCCAGCGTCATGTCGAGGAACTGCGAACGGACCTTTGAGGTCTGTCCCGCG
Organism: Bradyrhizobium ivorense; assembly: GCA_943369715.1. Taxonomy (GTDB): domain Bacteria; phylum Pseudomonadota; class Alphaproteobacteria; order Rhizobiales; family Xanthobacteraceae; genus Bradyrhizobium; species Bradyrhizobium ivorense_A. The sequence goes on along the minus strand of CALROE020000181.1, from coordinate 6,074 downwards.
GAGCGCCTGGCGCCGCCGCCGAACATGCCGCCGATACTGCTAAAGCCCGAGGATCCGAACGGCGACCAGCCGAGCAGCCCCGCGCCGAAGATGCCGAGCGGGATGGCCACCGCAAGCTCCCCCCTGAGTCCGGTAAAGGCCGCGACCGCAAGCGCCACGACGCCGCCGCCGATCTTGATGGCGCGGGCCAGAATGACCGGATTGGCCGCGCGAAACATCTGCAGCAGCGAATAGAGCAGGATAACGGCGACGACGCCGGCGATCAGGGTTGCCATGATTTCAGTATAGTGGGGTCAGGGACAAAAAGCATGCGGTCACCCGCCCCTCCGCTCGAAACCGGAGATGCGCGCTCACTTCATCTGGCCGAGCAATTTGGCGGCACCGCTACCGGTTTTCGAAAGCCGCAGCAGCGCCTCACGCCCGCCCGCGGCGTAGGCCGCCGCCGCGCGCAACAGCTCGCGCAGCTGCGCGGCCGCACCCGGATCGAACCGGCACCACGCGCCGCCGGTGAGTCGCGCGATTTCGCGGAACCCGCGCTCGGCGACCTCGTCGTACCCTTCCTGGAACACAAACATCGGCACCTTGAGCAGGCCGAGCTCGCCGGCCTTGACGCAGAGATCGTCGATCGCCTCTTCGATCGCGTCGCCGACGAACACCACCGCGCGCACCCCCGAGGCCACCGCCTCCCGCCGCGCTTCCGACAGCACCTTGCCGATCTGGGTATTACCGCCGCGGCAATCGATCCTGCCCATCAGCCTGGCCAGTTGCGCGCTGTCGGAAATCCATCCCGAGGCGCGGCATTCATCGAGGCCGCGATAATAGACGAGGCGGATGTCGAGACTGCCGAGTGCTGCGGCTTCGCGGAACATGTCGGCCTGCAGCGTACAGGCCATGTCCCAGGTCGGCTGCCGGCTCATGGTGGCGTCGAGCGCGAACACCATCCTGCCCCGCGCTCCGGCCGCATGCGGCGACATCGCGCGGGCTTTGGCGACGAACGCGGCGATCTCGTCCGAAGCGGACGGCCTCGCTTCCGGCAGCGGTTTGCCGGACGCAGCCTTTTGCCCTGCGGATACTTCGCTTGGCGGTTTCGGTTTGGTGGGTTCGCCGGACATCAGCACTCGCAAATTGCAGCGAGCTCTATGTGGGTCGGGACCGGCAAGCGGTCAATGCCCGCGGCCTGCCCGTTCGCAAAAGGTCACGGCGGACTACGTCGTCTCGATTCCAGCAACAATCAATTCGTCACAGGGCGCGGCGATTTCGACGCGGGCGGACTCAACGCCGAGACCGGTCCCTTCACCGAGCCCTTGTCGAGGATCTTCGGCGCCTTGGTATCGACCGGCGCGAGCGCGCTGTCGGTATCGTTCAGGAACTTGTCGAGCATGGACTGGATCGAGGCCTTCGCCGTGTCGGGACCTGTGTCGCGCATGTCGTTGTGCTGCATATCGGTATTCACGACCGTGATATCCGATTTCTCGCACTGCTCGGCATCGGGAACGACCCCGGGATCCGGCTTGAACTGCGTATCTTTCGAGCGGAACGACAGGATCTTGAACTTGCCTTCGGTAATGAACGGCACGCGCAGATTATCGAGCGTCACGACCTTCTTGATATGGTCGGGATGCTCCTTGGCGAAAAGCATCGAGATGTCGCCGCCCAGCGAATGTCCCACCATGGTCACCTTGGCGTAGTCGGCATTGGGCTGGAGCTTCTTCATCTCCCCGAGGGCAAAATGAATATTGTCGACGCCGCGCTGCATCTGCGGCAGACGGCCGACATAGAGTTCGCCGGGCTTGGTCACCATCGGCGGATCGCCCGGCAGATCATGCTGGGGGCTGAGCGCGATATAGCCGCGCGCGGCAAACACGTTGGCCAGGAATGAATACTCGGTGTTCTTGACGGTATTGCCGTGGTTGAGAACCGCCACCGGCAGCGTGATCATGCCGGCATCGGCCTGCATTTCCTTGTCGCGCCGGATGGCGACATGGACCGGGACAGGGCGGTTGCCGCGCGAAGCATCGATGAACGTCACCGTCTCATGACGGATCGCCCATTTGCTTGCGGTGAAGTAACCGACCGCAACCAGAACGCTAAGCGAAAGCAGAATGAGAATTCCACGTTTCATGTTCGTCCTCGGCACACCCTTTTGGACCATATTTCAACGTTCGGGACTCTGCGTTCCCTTGTCCATGATATATGTCACGGCGAGTTGACAGGAAGACCAAATGTTGTGAATTCGCCGCCTGATCGTTGTGCGCTGCAACTTATTTTGTGCAGATGCACAGTCGGGAACCACAGCGCGCTCCCATACTGTCGGACGTCACAACTCAACGCCAGGTTCAGGTCTTCGGTAAATATCCAATAAAAAGGGTTCGACGGGCGACAGGTTCCGCCCCGGCGAGCTGTCGCGGCGGTGCCGCGTGCCATCCAAGGTGGGAAGCGCCAAGTTATCGGTAACCACCTACCGCAAGCGGTTCAGGCGCCGAGGATGTCGTGGACTTCGAGCGGCTTGTCGACCTGGGTGAACCATTCGGCCCGGTTGGCGGCGCGGCGACGGCCGCGCTCATCCAGCGGCAGCTTCAACTGCCGCAGCAGGCCCGTCACCTCTTCGCGCGCCGTCACATGGCCGAGACTCGGCCGGGTGCCGAGCGTCGTCTCGTCGAGGTCGTCGAGCGCGGTCAGCCCGCGCGGGAAGAACTCGCGGTACACCACGCGTTCGGCAAAGCCGTCGATCGAGCGGAAGCCGAGCCGGAACGACAACTCCTTGAGACCATCGGCGACGAGTTGCTTGTTGCGCGATCCCAGCATCGATAACCGGTTGCGGACCACGATCCAGTCGGTGGTGGCGCCGTCGAGCTGGCGGCGCTTGCGCCTGGTATCCCGCACCATCTCCGCATAGTGGCTCTCGCCGGTCACCGAATAGGTGGCGGGGTCGACGGTCCCCAGCACGTCGAAGTCGAGGAAGCTGTCATTGATCGGCGTTACCAGCGTGTCGGCCATCGAGTGTGCGAGGCGCATCAGATAGCTGTCCGACCCCGGAGTATCGATCACGATAAAATCGAAGGAGCGCTCGACCGCGCTGACGGCGTCCATGAACTGCTGGAATTCGGACGTCTCATTGTCGGCGATCTGCATGGTCTCGCCGAGCTTGATGCAGCGATGCACCGGGATCTCGAGATCGAGGCCGGTGCGGCGCGCCCATTCGCTGCGGTTGCCGATGTAGCGGGTAAAGCTTTGCTGGCGGCAATCCAGATCGATGGTGGCGACGCGCTGGCCGGCTTTCATGAGGGCGACAGCGATGTGCAGGGCGGTGGTGGATTTTCCCGATCCGCCCTTCTCGTTGCCCAGCACCACGACGTGCGCCGAGCCCGATTGCCCCTGACTAGTCTGCACCAACATGCTTCGGTCCCTGTGGATATCTTCAAATTCCGCGCGACCGCGGTCAAGTGAAATGCGCGATAACACCTCGAAATCGTTGGCTGTCTGCCTTAATCATGAATCTCACGCCGGGATCGACGACGTCTGTGATCGAGCGCACGTTTGGTGGATATCTTTTGGGCGGCCTGACCTAATGCGGCAGGCGAAGCGCTTGGCGATGAAGCCTCCGCCTTGGTATGATCTGGCTCCCGCCGCCTCGTCGGAAGCTCCGGCCTCCCCGACCCCGACTGATCGAGCCCAGATGTCGCGAAGTCCCATGATCGTCCGCACGGTCCCTGCACTGCGCCGCGCCCTCGATGGCCTTCGCGCCCGAAAAGCCACCCTCGCGCTGGTGCCGACCATGGGAGCGCTCCATGACGGCCATGTGTCGCTGGTCCGGCTGGCGAAACGCCGCGCCAGGAAAGTCATCGTCTCGATCTTCGTGAACCCCACGCAATTCGCACCGACGGAAGATTTCGGTTCGTACCCGCGTACCTGGAAGGCCGATGTCAGCCGGCTCGCCGCTGAGGATGTCGACCTGATCTGGAACCCGGACGTCAAGGTCATGTATCCGGAGGGCTTCGCCACCCGGATCGTGCCGGAGGGACCGGCTGTCGCGGGGCTGGAAGACCGTTTCCGGCCGCACTTCTTTGGCGGCGTCGCCACCGTCGTCGGAAAATTGTTCACGCAAGTCAGGCCGGATTTCGCGATCTTCGGCGAAAAGGATTTCCAGCAATTGCGAGTAGTGGCGCAAATGGCCGGCGATCTCGACCTCGGCGTCAAGGTGATCGGCTCGCGGACCGTGCGCGAGCGCGACGGCCTCGCGATGTCCTCGCGCAACGTCTACCTCACGCCTGGGGAACGGCAAGTGGCGCCGGTGCTGTACCGCGCCATGAAGGAAAGCGCCAAGCGCCTGCGCGCCGGTGACGATGTTGAAGCCGCGATGGCCGGCGGCCGCGAACTGATTACCAGCGCCGGTTTCATCCTCGACTATTTCGAAGCCCGGCACGCCGCGACGCTGGCGCCGATCGCTTCGGTGAAGGATGGCCCGGTGCGCATTCTGGTGGCCGCCAGGCTCGGCAAGACGCGGCTGATCGATAATCTCGGGGTTTAGAGCAGCCCGAGATCGCGCAATTCGCGGCGCAACGGTTCCGGCATCGCCGCGACGCTGGCGGCGGCCTTGCCGAGATCCGGCGGCGCCACGTCCGGCGTGAAATAGCGCCAGCCCTGGAACGGCCGCATCGGTCGCGGCGATACCGCGATCACCCTGGGCTGCATCACCAGACGGCATCGTCCGATGCCGTCCTTGTCGCGGAACGGTTCGATCGCGATGATTTTTTCCCGCGCCGCGATTTCACCTTTGATCACCCAGTAGAGCGAGCCGCCCGCGACAATTTCGTCGCCGCGTTTCGGCACCATCCGCGTGACGTGAATATGATGAAGCGGCAGGCCCTTTTTCCTGGCCGTCGCCATGCGCTCGGCGACCCAGCCCTTGAGTTCCTTGATGGACTCGCAGCCGACACAGAGCTTGAGGAGATGAAGTGGCATGCCGTGACGTTTAACGCCCGGCGGCGGATTTTGGAAGCATCACTCGTCGTCGGCCGCGGGAGCCGCCGCGGCGGGCGCAAGTTGAACCGGAGCAGCGCGCGAGGATTTCGGCGCGGGCTGCTTTTTGGCAGCAGCAGGTGCTGCCGGCGCCGTCGCCGTCGTTGTCGGGCGCGCTGACGGCAACGGCGCATTCGCCGGCGCCGGCGCGCGCGGCGTAGACGGCGCCGGGCCCGGCTCGGGTGTCATGATGTTGACCGGCGGAGTCGAGGCTGCGGACGGGAATTCGGCATTGGTGGGCTTGCCGGTGGGCATCGTTGGCATGAGCGCCGGCACCGGCGCTGCTGCCGCCATCGGCGGCGGTGCGTTCCATGACGCGGAGTATCGCATCACCAGGCCATCATAGACCCGCTCATCCATGTTGGACACCAGTTGCTGGCGATTGGTCAGCGACCGAAACGCAGCGCAATCCGACGGCGTGCAACGGTCGCGCGCCAGCAGCACATAGGCCATCAACCCGTAGCGGTCACGCTCGACCGCCCGGCGCAGCGCCAGCAGCTCGGGTGTCAGGTTGGCGGACGCGGCGTCGCCGAGGGCCGTCAGCCGCGTGATTTGGGCCGCCGCATAGGACAGCGCCGCGGCGGTGACTTCGGCAGACCCGAACAGTGCCTTCTCGCAGGCCGTCAGCACGGTTTCGCCGGCCAGATCGTCGATACACGACAAGGCCGGGAGCGCTGCGGTCAACGATGGAGACCGGGTTTCGCCGGACGCGCTGCGGCTGTCCGGACCGAAGCCGCGAAGGGTAGCCGCGCTTGTGACGCCGATCGCGAGCAGCGTGATGATCGCCAGCATGCCGTTGGCAACCGATTTTTCGGCGCGCAACACCATGATGAGCACGATGAGTGCGAAGAATCCCGCCGTGGCCATTGTCAGCCACATCGGAAACGACGGCGAACGCCAGAATTGCTCCAGCGACGAAGCCCAGTCCCAGTTCATGCGCGATGTCCCTCGACGCAGCAGCCAACGCATTCAGCGAAAGCTGAATGCCGATCCTGACGCACTCAACTTGCGCAGAATATTTCCGCGAACGGGGCGTTTTGACGGCGAGCGGAGCG
>CALROE020000180.1:0-6650 GCA_943369715.1 Bradyrhizobium ivorense | reverse complement strand
TCCGCCGATCTGACCGGAGCCAATCAAAGCAATCTTGTCACGCGCCATGGGAAATCTGTCCTGTAAAGGTCCTGGGAGGAGGGTAGAGAAGCTGGATGGCTGGTTATCCCTTTCGCGGCACCCGTTCAAGTCAACCTATGCCCAATTATCGGCCCTGCCTCGATTTCGGTCAGAGGTATACCAGCGCCTGACATCATTGCGGGGCGCGCGTCAGCGCGAACCCGGAATGACAACCCTTAAGTCTCCACCAGCCCGGTGCTCGACCCGCTCGCCGCGGAATCCTTGTGGCCGTGGGGCAGCGCCAGGTAGGATTCCGAGCTCATTTCGATCAGCCGCGACGACGTCCGCTTGAACTCCTTGGCCTCATGACCTTCGGTCGCTGAATACAGCGACAGCGGATCGGCCTCGGCCGACGCCATCAGCTTCACGGCGTTGTCATAGAGCGTGTCGATCAGCGTGATGAAGCGCTTGGCGGCGTTGCGATCGGCATAATCCATCGCCGGAATGCGATCGATCATGATGGTGTGATAATCGTGCGCGAGCCGCAGATAGTCGGAAGCCGCCAGCGGCTTCTCGCAGATATCGGCGAAGGAAAACCGCGCCACGCCATGGGCGGAGCACGGCACATGCAGCTTGCGGCCCTTGATCGCGATATTGCGCGGCCGGCAGGGCGCGTTTCCGGTCATCTTGACCCAGGCCTTGTCGAGGGCATCAGCTGCAGCCTGATCCGCCGGCACCAGCCACATCTTCACGCCCGCGAGCTTTTCCAGGCGGAAGTCGGTGCGGGCGTCGAGCTGCAGCACGTCCATATGCGTGGCGATCTGCGCGATGAAGGGCAGGAACAGCGCCCGGTTGAGGCCACCCTTGTAGAGATCTTCGGGCGCGACGTTGGAGGTCGCCACCACCACGGTGCCGAGCTCGAACAATTTTGAGAACAGACGGCCGAGGATCATCGCGTCGGCGATGTCGGTGACGTGGAATTCGTCGAAACACAACAGCCAGGCCTCGTCGAAAATCGCCGCTGCCGTAAGCCCGATCACATCGCCGTCGGAGATCTCGCCGCGCTTGATGTTCTGGCGGTAACCGTAGATCCGTTCATGCACCTCGGCCATGAATTCATGGAAATGGGCGCGGCGCTTGTGCCGCACCGGGCTGTGCTGGAAAAACAGATCCATCAGCATGGTCTTGCCGCGCCCGACTTCGCCATGGACGTAGAGCCCGCTCGGCGGCGCCTCGCCCTTGTCCGCAAACAGCCGGCCCAGCAGGCTCTGCTTGCGCAGCGGCTTGTAGCCGGCGAGCCGCGCCTCGAGGTCCGCGAACGCATCGGCGGCCTCAGCCTGCGCAGCATCGGCCTCGATCGCGCCCGAGGACACGAGGCTCTGATAATGGGCGCGGAACGAGGCGTCGGGCGGAGACAGCATGGCCCCCTTACGGCCCTAGCGGGAGCAAAATTGCAAGCCGTGAAATGGTGTGAGGGGTATGCGCGCGTAGCCGTTGGGGGCCGGGACGCCGCATTACAACAAGTCGTCATCCCCGCGAAGGCGGGGATCCAGTACGCCGAGGCCTCTCGGCTCAATTACTGGCGTCTCTGGAATACTGGGTCGCCCGATCAAGTCGGGCGACGACGGCTGTGGGTGTGCGGTAGTGCGCTTTAGCCTCACGCGCTCAGCGCGTAGGAATCCTCGACCACGTAGGGCCCGCCGCCGGTGGAGGCGCGCGAGGAGAACAGCACGAAGCGGGACGCCGTGAACACCCGCGTCGGAAAATAGCCGCGCACCGACAGATAGTCGGCGACGTCCTGGTTGGAGGCGTCGCGCAGCCGCGCCAGCGTCACATGGGGCGTGAATTTGCGACCCTCGGGGTCGAGCCCGATGCGTTGCATCAGGCGCTCCAGCTCGGCCTGCAGCTCGATCAGGGGCCGGCTCGGCACCACCGAGGCGACCACGGCGCGTGGTTTCTTGCCGCCGAAGCTCGAGAGGCCCTGCAGGGCGACCTCGAACGGCTTGCGGTTGATGCGAAACAGCAGCGAGGCGATTTCATTCGCCGCGACGCCGTCGATATCGCCGATGAAGCGCAAGGTGACGTGATAATTTTCGGGGTCGATCCAGCGGGCGCCCGGCAGGCCGCCACGCAAATTGGAAAGCGTCTGGCCGATCTCGGCCGGGATTTCCAGTCCAGTGAACAAGCGCGGCATCGCAAGACTCCCGATGCTGAAACCCGGTATCGAATCACCGATGGTTATTTTTACCGTAGGAATGTGACTCTGCGAAGCATCCGGCGTGGGTCCTCAGAAAACTCCTGTGCTTAAGGTTATCGCTGCCTGCTTTTCAACTGGGTTGCCCTGGTATCGCGCCGAGAAATGCCTCCACCGTGGGCAGGATGTTCTTGACGATGACGTCGATCCCCTCCGCGGTGGGATGCAGGCCATCAGGCTGATTGAGCCTGGCCTCGGTGGCGACGCCCTCGAGGAAGAACGGATACAGCGGCACGCCGAACTGCCCGGCGAGATCGGGATAGATCGCGTTGAAGCGGGCCGAATAGTCCGCGCCGTAATTTGGCGGGGCGTACATGCCGCACAGGAGGACCGCGATCTTGCGCGCCTTCAGCCGCGTCAGGATGTCCGTCAGGGCCGACCGGGTGACTTTTGGATCGACACCGCGTAGCGCGTCATTGGCGCCGAGCTCGAGAATCACCGCCTCGGTTCCCTCCGGCACCGACCAGTCGAGCCGGTCGCGGCCGCCCGAAGTAGTGTCGCCGGAAACCCCGGCATTGATCATATCGACCGCTATCCCTTTGGACTGCAACGCTTTTTGTAAGCGTGCCGGAAACGCTGATGGGGCCGACAGGCCGAGGCCGGCACTGAGCGAATCACCCAGAACCACCATCTTCACCGGCTTGCTCTCCCGTGCTGCCGTGGCTTGGACAGTGGCCTGGGCAGACGCCGTGCCGGGCGCCAGCAGCAGCAGGCTCAACACGAGCATGTGCGCGAACATCCGCTGTGCCCCCTCGACCTGTCGTAAAGAAGTGCCATATGAGCGGACCATGGACAGTCTCATCAAGCCCTCATCGCTGGCCGGCCTCGGGCCGGACACCATTGCCATCACGAATGTCAATCTCTCGCTCGGCACGGGCGCGGCACGCGTTCATATCCTCAAGGATATCAGCCTGCGGGTCGCTCCGGGCGAAGCGATCGGACTGATCGGCCCGTCCGGTTCAGGAAAATCCACCCTGCTGATGGTGATGGCGGGATTGGAGCGTCCTGACAGCGGAGAGGTGGTGGTCAGCGGCACCCCGTTCAATGCCCTCGGCGAGGACGCGCTGGCGCGCTTTCGCGGCCGCCAGGTCGGCATCGTGTTCCAGTCTTTTCATCTGATCCCGACCATGACGGCGCTGGAAAATGTCGCGGTGCCGCTGGAACTCGCCGGCAATCCCGATGCGTCCCGGCGCGCGGCGCACGAGCTGACATCGGTCGGTCTGGGCGACCGGCTGCATCATTATCCCACCCAATTGTCCGGCGGCGAACAGCAGCGCGTCGCACTGGCCCGCGCGCTGGCGCCCGATCCGGCGATCCTGGTGGCGGACGAGCCGACCGGCAATCTCGACGAAACCACCGGCAAGCAGATCGTCGATCTGCTGTTCACCAAGCATGCCGAGCGCGGCATGACCCTGGTGCTGGTCACCCACGATACCTCACTGGCGCAGCGCTGCGACCGCGTGGTGCGGCTGCGCTCCGGCCGGATCGACAACACCCATCCTGCCGATCGCGAAGCCGCTTCATGAGTCTCGTCAGGACCGCCGAGAGCATGGCCGCCGAACCCGCCTCCGGCGGCAGCCGCGGGGCTTCGCTCGCTTTGCGCTACGCCCTGCGCGAATTGCGCAGCGGCCTGCGCGGCTTCTATGTGTTCATCGCCTGCATCGCGCTCGGCGTGATGGCGATTGCCGGGGTCGGCTCGGTGGCGGCGAGCCTCGGCGACGGGCTGGCGCGCGAGGGCCGCACCCTGCTCGGCGGCGACGTCGCCTTCTCCCTGATCCAGCGCGAAGCCAAGCCCGACGAAATCGCCTTTCTGCGATCGCGCGGCGAAGTATCGGTCGCGGCGACGCTGCGCGGAATGGCGCGCAGCGGCGATGGCCGCCTCGCTCTGGTCGAACTCAAGGCGGTGGACGCCGCCTACCCGATGCTCGGCGAGCTGACGCTGCAGCCGAAATTGCCGGTGGCGGATCTGCTGGCGGAACGGGATGGCGCGTTCGGCGCGGCCGCCGATTCCATCCTGCTGGCGCGGCTCGATCTCAAGATCGGCGACCGCATCTCTGTCGGCAATGCGGCATTCCAGATTCGCAGCGTGGTCTCATCCGAGCCGGACAAACTGGCCGGCGGTGTCGGTCTGGGCCCGCGGTTCCTGGTCAGCGAAGCCGGCCTGCGCGCCACCGAATTGCTGCAGCCGGGCAGTCTGGTGCGCTGGATCTACCGGGTAAAGCTGCCCGATACCGCCGCCGACGATCGCTCCGCGACCGCGCTCGCCAACGATGCGCGCAGCACCCTGCCCGAGGCAGGCTGGGAGATTCGCAGCCGCGGCAACGCCTCGCCGCAACTCGAACGCACCATCAACCGCTTCACCCAGTTCCTGACCCTGGTCGGCCTCGCCGCCCTGCTGGTCGGCGGCGTCGGCGTCGCCAATGCCGTGAAAAGCCATATCGATCGCCGCCGCGACGTCATCGCCGCCTTCAAGGCGCTGGGCGCCACCGGCCGCGACGTCTTCACCATCTATCTGACCCAGGTGGTCGTGCTCGCCACCGTCGGCTCGGTGATCGGCCTTGTCGCCGGCGCGGCGCTGCCCTTCGCTATCGTGGGCGTGTTCGGCAAGCTGTTGCCGCTGCCGGTGGTGCCGGCGCTGCATCTCGACGAGCTGGCGCTGTCGTTCGTCTACGGCCTGTTGACCGCACTCGCCTTCGGACTGTGGCCGCTCGGCCGGGTCCACGACGTTCCGGTGGCGGCGCTGTTCCGCGAGGCGGTCAGCAGCGAATGGCATCGCCCGCGCTGGGGCTATCTGGCGCTGATGGCTGCCGTGATCGCGCTGCTGATCGCGGTGGCGATCGGGCTGGCCTATGACAAGCGGGTCGCGGCGGTGTTCGTGGCCTCCTCGCTCGTGGTGTTCGCGCTGCTGCGCGGCATCGCCGCCGGCCTGATGGCGCTGGCGCGGCGCCTGCCGCGCACCCGCATCACCATGCTGCGGCTGGCGATCGCCAATATCTACCGGCCCGGCGCGCTGACGCCGTCAGTGGTAATGTCGCTCGGCCTCGGGCTCGCGGTGCTGGTCACGATCACCCAGATCGACGGCAATCTGCGGCGGCAATTCCTGGCGGCGTTGCCGGACCGCGCGCCGTCGTTCTATTTCATCGATATTCCCACGGGCGAGTCCGGGCGCTTCGACGCCTTCCTGAAGCAGACCGCGCCGCAATCGACCGTCGAGGACGTGCCGATGCTGCGCGGCCGCATCGTCGGCGCCCGCGGCGTCAAGGCCGAAGACCTCAAGCCGTCATCCGATATCGCATGGGTGCTGCAGAGCGACCGCGGCCTGACCTATACCGGCGAAATCCCCAAGGGATCCAAGGTGGTCGAGGGCCAATGGTGGAAGGCCGATTATGCCGGGCCGCCGCTGGTCTCGATCGAGAAGAAAATCGCCGACGGGCTCGGAGTGACGATCGGCGACGAGATCGTCGTCAATGTGCTGGGACGCGACATCAAGGCCAGCATCGGCAATATGCGCACCGTGGACTGGCAGGGCCTCGGCATCAATTTCGCGCTGGTCTTCTCGCCCAACGCCTTCAAGGGCGCGCCGCATACCCATATCGCGACCCTGACCGAGGCCCATCCGGACCCGGCCGGCGATGCCCGGATCGTCAAAGCGGTGGCCGACGCCTTCCCGATGGTGACCAGCGTGCGGGTCCGCGAGGCGCTGGAAACCATCGGCACGGTGGTGACCAACCTGGTGCTGGCGATCCGCGGCGCCAGCACGGTGACGCTGATATCGGCCATTCTGGTGCTCGGCGGCGCGCTCGCCGCCGGCCACCGCCACCGGGTCTACGACGCCGTCATTCTCAAAACCCTGGGCGCCACAAGGGCGCGGCTGCTCGGCGCCTACGCGCTGGAATATCTGATGATCGGCTTTGCCACCGCGATTTTCGGGGTGATCGCCGGTTCCATTGCCGCATGGCTGATCGTGACCCGGCTGATGACCCTGAGCTTCATCTGGCAGGCCGGCAGCGCCGCGGGCGTGGTGGCGGCGGCGCTGATCGTGACGGTGGGCCTCGGACTGCTCGGCACGCTGCTGGCACTGAACCAGAAGCCGGCTACCGTGCTGCGGAACTTATGACAAATTGAAGCAGGCGGCCCGCAGGGTTAACGCAGGGCCGCGAAGCCCCTGTTATCCGGCGTTTGAGACTCGCCAGCAGCGGGTACCGCCTGATAACATGCCGCAGGGCGACATTCAGCCGCGCATGGAAGCTTGCGATGAATGTGTTAGTTTCCCACATGCCAATCGGGTCGGACGCCGGCTTGTTGACGCAAACGAGTGTCACAGGTGACGGTATCTGAGATAGTTTCTAGCTGGCGCCGCAAACCCTTGCTACGCCGGGCCAACAAATGGGAATTC
>CALROE020000179.1:0-6652 GCA_943369715.1 Bradyrhizobium ivorense | reverse complement strand
AACGGCTGGCCGCTGCGGGTCGGCGAGCCGACGCTCGGCGATCACCTGAACAGGATCGGCGTACGCAATGTGCTGGTCGGCAAGACCCACATGACGCCGGATCTCGAAGGCCTGAAGATGCTGGGAATCGCGCCGGATTCGATCATCGGCGTGCATGTCGCCGAATGCGGCTTCGAGCCCTATGAGCGCGACGACGGCCTGCACCCGACCGGCAGGCCCCGCCCGAAATACGACGCCTACCTTCGGGAGCACGGTTATGAGGCGAGCAATCCCTGGGAGCACTGGGCCAATTCCGGCGCCGACGAGGACGGCAGCTTGCAGAACGGCTGGCTGCTGGTGCATGCCGACAAGCCCGCCCGCGTTGCGGAAGAAGACTCCGAGACGCCATACATGACCCGGCGCGCGATGGATTTCATCACCGAGGCCGAAGCCGATGGACGTCCCTGGTGCATGCACCTGTCCTACATCAAGCCGCACTGGCCCTACATTGCGCCCGAGCCCTATGCCAGCATGTACGGCCCGGCAGACGTGCTGCCCGCGGTTCGCTCCGAGCAGGAAAAGCAGTCCGCGCATCCGGTGTTCGCTGCCTATATGGATATGCGCTACTCCCGCAACATGTCGCGCGACGAAGCGCGGGAAAAAGTCATTCCGACCTATATGGGGCTGATCAAGCAGATCGACGACCAGATGGGCGTGCTGATGGGCTTTCTCGAGGCGCGCGGTCTGCTCGAGTCCACCATGATCGTGTTCACCTCCGATCACGGCGATTATCTCGGCGATCACTGGATGGGCGAGAAGGACCTGTTCCACGACGCCTCCGCGAAAATCCCGCTGATCGTTATTGATCCGTCTGCGGCCGCCGACGCCACGCGGGGCACGGTCTGCGACGCATTGGTCGAGGCGATCGATCTGGCGCCGACCTTCATCGAATATTTCGGCGGCAAGCCGCCGGATCATATTCTGGAGGGCCGCTCGCTGATGCCGCTGCTGCGCGGCGAGCGCCCCACGGATTGGCGCAAGGTGGTATTTTCAGAATACGATTACTGCATGCAGGATGTCCGGCTGAAGCTCAACCAGCCGATCGAGCAGTGCCGGCTGTTCATGGTGTTCGACGGCCGCTGGAAATACATCCACGCCTCCGGCTTCCGGCCGATGCTCTACGATCTGCTGGAAGACCCCGGCGAATTGATCGACCGCGGCGAAGACCCATCCTGCGCCGAAATCATGGCCCGCCTGCAACAGGCCCTGTTCGACTGGGCGCTGCATCCAAAGGGCCACATCACCACCAGCATGGAGAAGATCGCCGCCTATGCGGAGAAACAGCTCCAGGTCAGGAACGGGGTCCTGATCGGGATCTGGGATGAGGCCGAGTTGTCCGCGATCCGGCAGAAGATCGGAATCCCGCCGGCCTGAAGCCGCTCAATTCGTGATTTTGTAGCCCGAGGCCTGGACGATCGGCTGCCAGAATGCGGTGTTGGCGGCGAGTTCCTGGGTGAGCCCTTCGGGCGTGGTCCCGACCGGAATCAGGCCGATCGCCAGCAACTTCTCGCGCGCCTCAGGCTTGGCGAGCGCCACGGCCACCGCTTCGCTCAATTGCTTGGCAAAAGCCGGCGGACTGCCCGATGGCAGCCACATCCCGTACCAGGCATCGGCCACCAGATCGATGCCGCTCTCCTTCAGGGTCGGCACATCAGGCAGGAACGGCGAGCGCGCCGCACTGCTCACGGCCAGGATCCTGACGCCGCCAGCGCGATGCTGCGGGATTGCGTCCGCAATGGTGGTGACGCCGAACGGCAGATGGCCGCCGATCAGGTCGTTGATGATCGGCGCGCTGCCGCGATAGGGCACCCTGGTCATTTTCATGCCGAGCGATTCTTCCAGCTTCAGTCCCGTGAAATGCGGGATGGTACCGTTGCTCGGCACGCCATAAGTCGCCTTGTCCGGATTGGCCTTGAGCCAGGCCACCAGCTGCTTGAAATCTTTGGCCCCGATCGTCGGGCTTGCGACCACGCCGAATTCGAAGCGCGCGAGCTGCGACACCGGCATGAAATCCTTTGCGGCGTTGAAGCTCGGCACCGTCTCCACCATCGGCAACAGATACATGGTCGGACCGGTGGTAATCAGAATGGTGGTGCCGTCGGGGTTGGCACCTCTGACCGCCTTGATTCCGATCAGCCCGTCGCCGCCGGTGCGGTTCTCGATAATGATATTGCGATCGAGCAGCGGACCCAGTTGCTGCCCGAGGATCCGGCACAGCGCGTCGCCGCCGCCGCCGGCCGCGAAGGGAAAGACGATCTTGGTCAGCGGCCCGGACTGGGCGAGCGCGGCGCCCGCTTTGGCTGATAGCGCCAGACTGGCGCACCCAGCCATGAAACTTCGGCGATCCATGTTTCCCCCTCCAGCAGACGATTTTGACTACTACACCAGACTGGCCCAGCAATTGGAAGGCTGTCCCGGATACTTCCAGGCCCTCTCCGTGAACGGCATTGGCCCGACGGTTCTCGACACGAGAACCGATACCGACCGGTCACGTGAAATTAACTTCTGATTTCCAGAAATTTTATTTGACAGCGAGGTAGAAACAGCATTATTGATTGGGTATCCCGTCCCATTCAGGGGGCGTTGCGCAAGGTCACCAATGCGGGACGGGGATGCGGTGGACGCGGATGGCGCTCTTGACCCGAGCGCTGGAAGTGGACGGCGAAATCGTGTGGTTCCGACACCCCAAAGGCTGGTGTCAAGTTCGCAGCTCAAGACGCTGCGGGCGACGGTGGCAAAAGTGCAGGGCTCGCCGAGGAGATCACCTATAAGCCGTAAACCACTGCGCGGGGAGTGCCGGGTGATTCCGGTGTGACCTGACTAACGCGTGTGCGCTTCTACCCAATAACATTGCACACGCGGCTATCGGGCGCATCGGGCGCCCGGTCTCCCCGCGCCCTCTGACTGGAGGGCAAGGAGATTTGATAGCAAACCTCGGGCGAGACGCGCCGCGAGATCGCGAAGCCGTGTCTTTAGTTGAAAAACGGAATCCCTCATCCGTCGTCCCCGCGAACGCAGGAACCCATAATCCGCGGCGGTGATTGTTGAAGAAAGATACCTGATGCCAGCGCTCTTGCCGACAGAGCACCGCGTATGGGTCCTGCGTTCGCAGGGACGACATTGCATTTTAGCTATTTGAGGTTCGATCGATCACTTCCCCGGCCACGACGGCTTGCGCTTCTCGCCGAAGGCCTTGAGACCTTCCTTGGCGTCCTCGGTCATCGCCAGCAAGGCGATCTGGCTTTCGGTGTAGGCGATGCTTTCATCGAACGACATCGCGGCGATGGCACGCATGGCGTATTTGCCGCGCCGGATCGCGGTCGGCGACTTGTCGGCGATACGGCCAATCAGCCAGTCGATCTTGGCGTCGAGTTCGGTTGCGGGCACCACATAGTTCAGCAGCCCGGCGGCCTGCGCCGTGCGGGCGTCGAAGGGTTCGCCGGTCAGCGCCCACTCGTTGATCAGGCGCCGCGGTGCGATCGACTGCAACAGCGCCATCACCTGCATCGGGAACACGCCGACCTTCACCTCGGGCAATCCGAAAATCACGTGGTCGGCCGCGACCGCCATGTCGGTCATGCACAACAGTCCCATACCGCCGGCCATGCAGACGCCGCCGACCCGCGCGATCGCCGGCTTGGTGGCGTTCTGCGACAGCCGCAGGAGATCCGCGTAATCGACATTGGGTCTGGCGAAATCCATCGCGAAGGCGGCGCCCGAGTTCTGCAAATCGGCGCCGGCGCAGAACGCCTTGTCGCCCGCCCCGGTCAGCACGATGACGCGCACGTCCTTGTCGTCATGCGCGTCGCGATAGCCCCTGGCGATACCGGCGATCACCTCGCCGTTGAGGGCGTTGCGCTTGTCCGGCCGGTTGATGGTGATCCAGAACGCCGCCCCGCGCTTTTCACGTATCACACTGCTATTTTCGGTCATCGCCTTGCTCACTCGATTGCGGATGATGGAATGGCGCGACGGCCACGAAGCCATCTGCCGTCGGCAGACATTAGCAGCAGGATGGTCACCGAGGGCAAGGTCGATTTATGCCGCGCGGCGGGGCAGATGCCCGTCCTTCGCCGCGGGCATTCAGGTCTCAGGATATGGCCGACGCCTCGGCCGGCACAGCGATCTGCTTGCCGCGCGCCGACCGATACAGTCTCAGCAGCACGTGAAGCCCGACCATGGCAAATCCAAGCAGGCTAACTGAAACCTCGATTGGTCGTTGCCATGCCAGAACCTCGTCCTGGCTATCGCGGATATTGGCCAGATACTCGAACGAATATAGCCGGTTGTCCTCGACTGACTCATAGAGATCGCTCACCGTCGCCACGGTCAGAATGTTGTGCGACCGGACGATGGGAATGTAGTTTTTTTCGACGACCTCCTGAATGGCGGCCGGGTCACTGGGAAGGATGAACGGATGGATACCAAAATCCGGATCAGCGACGTATTGTTCGTCGTTGATGTGAAAGAAGGTTACGACGTGACCATTGATTCCCAGAGCTGTGGCATCGGCGATTCCGCCCTGACGAAGCGCCGCGGCGAGAATGAATGCGCGCGCATGACAAAAGCCGCAACGAAATGACAGCAGCGACAGCAGTCCCTGCTCCTCCTGGAGCAGGCCCAGTTTATGGACCGTGTATGTCCACCAGCTCTGCCCTATCTGGTCCGGCAAGCAATTATATGTTGCGAAATGGACCACGTCCGTCATGCGACCCGAAAACTTCAGCAACGACTCATCGCTGCGCCGCGCCAGTCGATGATCGCCCAGCGAGCTCAGACGGGGCTCGGTTGCGTAAGAATACCCGGGGATAGGTGGATACACATTTGGAGTCGGCGGTATCCAAAGCACGTTCGCAACGATCGGAAGGCAGACAAGAACCACGCCGACCATCAGAAGCGGATTTCGACGAAAATCGGCATGAGTCCAGAAATTTTGCCACGATATCTCAAAGGCCATGGCCCGAAACCTCAAGCCCTTCTCATCCACACCTTGTTGTCGTGGAACGCCGCGCCGCCGATCGGGGCGACGACCTCGGCGCCGGTCAGGGTGTTGATGCCCCGGCCGCCGATATGGGCCTTGTTCGGCTGGATCGATTCCGCGATCAACACGCCGCGGCGCAGGCCGTCGAACAGTTTCGCGGTCAGCGTCGTCTCGCCGCGCGTATTGCCCAGCGTCACTGCATCGCCATCGGCGATTCCGAGCGAAGCCGCATCGGACGGATGAATCATCACCGAGGGCGCGCCCTCGCGCGCGATAGACGACGGCGTTTCATTAAAGCTGGTATTGAGGAAACTGCGGGACGGGCTGGTGGCCAGCCGAAACGGATGCGCCTCGTCCGCCTCCTCGATGATGGTCCAGTGATCCGGCAGCGACGGCATCTGCTCCCACGGCCCCATGCCGGCAGTGCCGAACGGAGGGTGCGCCCAATCCGCCTTGAAATGGAATTTTTTGTCCGCATGCGCAAAACCGTCGAGGTAGTGCGAGGCACGGAAGTCCGGCTGCAGGTCCCGCCACAGATCGGCCTCCAGGCTTTCGATATCGCCATGCCCGCTTTTCTTCAGCGTGGCGTCGATCAATTCGCGGGGCGTCATGTCGAAGGCGGGATGCACAGCGTTGAGCCGGCGGCCAAGGCCCTGCAGCACCTCATGGTTGGAGCGGCATTCGCCGGGCGGCTCGATCAGCCTGGCGCCGACCGAGATATGCTGGTGGCCGCCGCCGTAATAAAGGTCGTCGTGCTCCATGAACATCGTCGCCGGCAGCACGATATCGGCCATCTGCGCGGTCTCGGTCATGAACTGCTCATGCACCGCCACGAACAGGTCCTCGCGCGCAAAGCCCTGCCGTACCAGCGTCTGCTCCGGCGCCACCGTCATCGGATTGGTGTTCTGGATCAGCATCGCCTTGACCGGCGGCCCGTGATGCAGTGCTTCGGCATCGCCGGTCAGGATGCGCCCGATCCTCGACTGGTCGAGCGCCCGCGTGGCGGGATCGATGGCGTCGTGGCCTTCGATGATGGATTCGTCGAACTTCCAGATCGCAAAATTGTTGAAAAACGCGCCGCCGCCCTCGTATTGCCAAGCGCCGGTCACGGCCGGAATACACAGCGCCGCATGCATCTGCGCAGCACCGTTGCGGCTGCGGGTGAAACCATAGCCCAGGCGGAAGAACGATCGTTTGGTCTGGCCGACCAAACGCGCGAACGCCTCGATCTCACTCACCGGCACGCCACAGATGGCCGAGGCCCATTCCGGCGTGCGGGTTTTCAGATGCGCTTCGAGTTCAGCCGGGCAATCGGTATAGCGCTCCATATACGCACGGTCGGCGTAGCCTTCGCGGAACAATACATGCATGACACCGCAGGCGAAGGCGCCGTCGGTGCCGGGCCGCAGGATGATCTTGATGTCGGCCTGCTTCATGGTGTCGTTGTTGTAGATGTCGATCGCCGCGATCTTGGCGCCGCGCTCCTTGCGGGCGCGCATCGCATGCGTCATCACATTGACCTGGGTATTCACGGGATTGGTACCCCAGATCACGACGAGGTCGGAGACACCCATCTCACGCGGATCAACTCCGGCGATCTTGCCGGTGCCGATGGCGAAACCGATCCGCGCG
>CALROE020000178.1:0-6688 GCA_943369715.1 Bradyrhizobium ivorense | reverse complement strand
GCACGAGACCGGATGGCGGCATTGCGGACGGCTGCAACTGACGTTGCGGCCAGATCGCCGGCTTCGGCGCCGGAAGACGCTTGCTCGCGACCTGGGGTGATCGACGACGATTTTACCGGATCCGGGAGGACGGTGGGAATCAAGCACGGTGTGATGCTTTCGACGGGGACAGACGCCGGCGCCAATTTTTCGCGCAGGCGCGAAAGCCGCATCGTTTACCCCTACACCCGGACCCGCTTGCCGAAGTCCGGGACACTCGAATGGCTGATCAATGTGTCGAGCGGTTATTTTTACTCCGCTGGGAAGCTCACCGAACGTGCATCCTGCGCACTGATCTTTACCACCGATATTCAGAATGGCGACGTCACCTGGCCGGGCAGTGCCTGGCTCCATGTCTGCAACAACGGCGATATTCGCTTTCACGTGGCGGGCGCAAAGTACGAGGCAGGCGGCCGGCCCGAATATCGGCTCGAGGCCCAGGCGACCGCGTTCCGGTACGGCCAATGGCACCGCCTCGGGGTGAGCTATGGCAGCGAGGGGCGCTACATCATGCTGGACGGGGTGTTGGTCGCGTCGGAAGTCACCATGAGGCAGGAACTGGGGGCCGGTGGCACGCATCAGGCCTCGATCGATCATCCGACAATAGGTGAATCGGTTTCCGGCTTCTGGCCCAACAATCAGCACGAAGGAGGTTTCGAGGGCACCTGCGCCCGTTTCCGCGCAGCCGACACACAGCAAGGCTGGTGTCTTTCGCGATAATGTCCGGCGGTGAACACCGAAAGCTGAACTGGCTTATGCTCGTTTGCCGCCATGCGCAGCGAGATTTCATGACCGTTCATTTCGGTCAGGTGCCTGGCGATCGCTGCATCTACCTCCGGTCCCCGGTCACGGTAATAAAGCCATTCGTGCCTTCCAGATGGGTCCCGTCCCGCGACAGTCTGAGCCGGTCGGTGTAGCCGTGATTCCAATGCATCACGACGGAATCGTTCGCGCAGGTCCACGTCGCCGAATAGGGGCCTGCAGTCGCGGTGCCATTGGCTCTGATGACGGCAGTGACGCCGGTAAACCAGGCCCAGTTTCCCGGCATCTTGCTGCACGAGGAGGACGCTACGTTGCGAGGAGTGTCAGCTTTTCTGGCCGGTTTGCGGGTCCCGGGCTCCGGTCGTATCGAAGGCGCTTCATCGGCGCCGGACTGCGATTTGTCGGTCTTTCCGATCGTTCCTCCGATCGAGCCGGCTTGAGCAAATAGCTGCGAAGCGGCCCCCATGGATCCAAGCATTACCGATAAGAGCCCCACCGCCATGAGACGGCCGGCAGCATTCTTCCTCGCCATGTCGAGTCCTCCCGATTCCGAGAGTAGCCGGAGCGGCACACGTTGCAACCGGGTGGAAACGTTTCTCTGGTCCGTTTGTCCTTTCGTTTCCGGCCATTTGTCCAGTCGGGCAACTTGGGTTAGAGAAAAACCGTAATGCGCTTCGAAGGCTGTCCGATGGCTCCGAGCATGCGACCCTTGGCTTTGTTGTCCGCCGGTGTTCTGGGGATTGCGCTGTCGTCAGCTTTTCCCGGCAGCCTGTTGGCCCAAGCCGGTTCGACGGGCGGCAGCGTCGGAAAGACGGAAAAGTTGCTCAGCGGCACCACGGACGACATGACGGATCCTGATCGCAGGAACGGTTCGCCTAGCGCGCTCGTTTCGGCTCCGCGGAGGCTTGAATCCGGGGTGGTTGTGACGTCGGCGACGTACGGTGGCAATTGCGGCGCTCCCCGAGGCAACGTGACGTCGCATCTGGCAATGGCGTGCAACGGCAAGCGCTCTTGCGACTACGTCATCGACTGGCAGATCATCGGCGATCCCAAGCGCTTCTGCGGGAAGGATTATGTGGCTGAATGGCGCTGCGGCGGTGCTGCTGTTCGGAGCGCGTCCGTTTCGCCGGCAGCCGCTTGAGGGGGTAGACTTATGGGTAGAATGCTCCAGCCGGGGATGGATTTGGTCCGGCTTTTGAGGCTTTCCGCGGTGCGCATCCGAACCGCCGTTTTGGTGATCTTGCTGCTTGTCCTTGGTCATGCACCCGCGCTGGCCGACAAGCGCGTGGCGCTGACGATCGGCAATTCTGCATACAAGAACGCTCCCCAACTGGTGAATCCCACCAATGATGCCGCCGCCGTGTCGGCACTCCTCAGGAGCGCCGGCTTTGACGTTGTCGAAGCCAAGACGAATCTCGGCATTTCGGAGATGCGAAGGGCAATCAGCGATTTTTCCGACGTGGCATCAGGCGCCGACATTGCGGTGGTTTACTACGCGGGGCATGGCATAGAGGTTGATGGCAGCAACTACCTCATCCCGACCGATGCGATGCTCAGGCGCGACATCGACGTGGACGACGAAGCGGTCTCGCTGGACCGCATTCTCAGAATTCTCGACCCGGTGAAGCGCCTGAGACTCGTAATCCTGGATGCCTGCCGCGACAATCCCTTCACCAATTCCATGAAGCGAACGCTGGGAACGCGCGCCGTGACCCGGGGATTGGCGAAGGTCGAGCCGTCTTCGTCCGATACCCTGGTCGCGTTTGCCGCAAAGGCCGGATCGGTTGCCTCCGACGGAGACGGTCCGAACAGTCCGTTTACCGCAGCAATGTTGAAATTTATTGCATCTCCCGGACTCGACCTGCGACTGGCTTTTGGAAAGGTGCGCGACGAGGTGATCAGGACGACCGGAAACAGGCAGGAGCCATTCGTTTACGGTTCGCTCGGCGGGTCGACGGTTTCGCTTGTACCCGGTCTGGAAAAGCCGTCGGCCGAATCGGCCAAGCCGATCGACGAGAACCGTCTCGAACTCGCCTTCTGGGAAACGATCAAGAACGAAAGGAATCCCCAGCTGTTTCAGGCCTATCTCAATCGTTATCCAAAGGGGGCCTTCGCGGACATCGCGACGATCATTCTGCAGCAGCAGAAGACCGCTGCGCTGCAGTCGGCCACCGTCGAGCAACCGAACGACAGGAACGAACTCGGCGATCCCGGCCTGCTCCGGGAAGTGCGGGAGCGGCTCTATGAATTGAATTACGATCCGGGATCGTTCGATGGACCGATCGGCGGGCCCGCACGCCAGGCGGTTCGCGAGTTCGAGGAAGCAAACAAGCTTGCAACCACGGGCGAGATCACCCAGGGGCTGTTGCGGCGGCTGCGGGACATCAGCGGCCTCAAGCCGTGGGGGGCGATCGTCTATTCGAGGACGAACGACAAATGGGGCATGGCCTGGTCGCACGACACCCGCAAGGCGGCGGTGGCAAGCGCCCAGACGTCGTGCGGCAACGGCGTGCAATGCCCCGTCGAGATCAGCTTCTTCGGCACGCAGTGCGGCGTCTTCGCCCATTCGGGAACGAATTGGGCGATCGTGGCGCGCGACAATATCGAGAAGGCAAGAGCCGACGCGCTGTCCGATTGCAAGAAGCGGGGCAAGACCTGCCGCGTCATTGCATCGGTCTGTGCGGACGGCGCCGGACGAGCCAGCGTAACCGACTGATGGCCGAATGGCGGAAGCGGCCCGTCGGCCGGAAGAGCGAAACCATCTGCTATTGCCGCGGAGCCGTCAGGTAGACTTCGCCCAACAGCGATGAATTGACCCAGGGAACCTGTTTCCTTTCGGTGGCGGCTGCAACGTCTATTCGAACCCGGGTGAGCATCTGGTTCAACTCGAGTTTCGGCGTTCCGATGTGCTTGAGCAGCGCGACGGTGAAGGGGCTGTGAATACCCGAGCCGTCCGCCGCGGTGTTGCCCGGGGCCGTCGCAAAGGCGATGAGGGTGCCGGCGCCAACCGCCTCATAACCCGACAGGCCGGCTCCGCGGCCGGCGGAGCGGCTGGGCGCGATCCGGGTTTCGAACGGATTGTCGCGGCAGGCATCGAGTATGACGACATTGGCGTGAGTTTCGTCGTCGAGACCCTTCAGGATGCGGTCGATGTCGACCAGCTCGAAGATCGCCGTATTCTTGTTTTTGACGGTAGCATCGATCGGAACCAGATAGTTGTTGCCATCTACCTGGATCCCGTGTCCGGCGTAGAACAACAGCCGGACATTGGCGGAAGGCGCCTTTTGGAGAAAATCGAGCAGCGCCCGTTCCATGCCGGTGCGATCGAGGTCGGTCGCCTCGATGACGTGAAAACCGATCTCCCGCAAGGCCTTTGCAACGGCGAGAGCATCGTTGGCCGGATTCGGCAACGGCGGTGCGTTGCGATAGGCGCCGTTGCCGATGACCAGAGCGAGCCTGGCGCCGACTGGCCCGGTGGGAGCAACGATGGTCGGTCGAGACGCAGGGGCGCCTTGGGGTTCGATAGATTTCATCGTCGGTCCGGTCGTGGCCGCAGGCGCGCCAGCCGGTGTCAGCACCCCCAGCCGAACCTGTGCCGTATCGCGCGCCCACTTGCCGCTGGTATATTTGGGCGGCAGCGAGAGTACCTTGGTGAAATCCGACCGCGCGCGTTCGATATCCTGCTTGCGTTCATAGGCGAGGCCGCGACGGGCAAGGGCGCCCGTATATCCCGGGTCCAACCGCACCGCTTCATTGAAATCCACAATGGCGCGATCGATGTCGCCTTTCTTGCTCCACAAAATCCCGCGGTTGCTGTAGGCCGTGGCGTCCGACGGATTGATCCGGATTACCTCATTGTAGCCCGCTATCGAATCGTCGATCGCTCCCTTGCGGCTTAATGCGAATGCGCGCATGAAGTGCGCCGTGGCGTCCTTCGGGTCGATCCGGATTGCCTCGTTGTAGTCGGCCAAGGCCCGATCCATATCCCCTTTCGCTTCGAATGCTTGCCCGCGGCTGCGGAGCGCCGGCGCATTGTTGCCTGGATTGATACGGATGGCGTCGTCGTAGTCGGCCATCGCGCGATCGGTGTCGTGTTTGCCCTTCCACGCGTTGCCGCGCTCGACGAAGGCGGCGATATCCTTCGGATTGAAACCGATCAGCCGGTCGAAATCCGCGATGGCGAGGTCAAAGGCGCCCTTCCGGTTGTAGGCAAGCCCGCGGTTTCGATAGGCCAGGGCGTATTTGGGATCTGCCTGGATCGCCCCGGTGTAATCGGCGATCGCACGGTCAAGATCGTTCTTGTGCTGCCATGAGTGGCCGCGATTGTTATAGGCAACGGCGTCCTTCGGATTGAGCCGGATGGCTTCGTCGTAATCGGCAATGGCGCGATCATGTTCGCCTTTCAGTTCCCAGGCGTAGCCGCGATTGTGATATGCGGCGGCAAGATTGGAATCCAGCCGGATGGCCGCATCGAAATCCGCGAAAGCACGGTCAAGATCGCCTTTCATTCGCCAGGTGAGGCCGCGATCGTTGTAGAGAATGGCGGCGCCCGGATTGAGCCGTAGCGCTTCGTTGAAATCGGCGATAGCGCCGTTGAATTCCCCCTTGCGTCCCAGAGCTCTGCCGCGGCCGCGATAGGCCGAGGCATAATTGGGATCGAGTGCGATGGCGCGCGTGAAATCCGCTATCGCCTCGTCTTCTTGGTGTCGGGTGTAATGCCCGGCGCCGCGGTTGCGGTAGGCCACGGCAAGGTCGTGCCCCCGTAGGGCGCCGGCCCCGATCATCCGGGTGCAGGCAGCAATGCCCTCATTTGGTTGGGTGGCGGCAGTATTGCACTCGGCGAGATCATCGGCCCGGGCGATCGACATCAGGGCCAGAATCGCCAAGCTGGAGTGCAGCAAGCACCAAAATAGCCATTCTATCCTGCAGCCATGCCCGCGCCGAAGGCCCATATGACACCCGATTCTGCAGTGTCCCGTCCAGTATTCACGGCCACGTCGCAGATTACGTCATTATACAAAGCTTATTCCCTCCGGGCCCCGCCTCCTTGATCCCGCTCAAAGTTCGCTTGAATGCAATCAACTAAACGGGTCGAATTGTCGTTAGGCAGGGATCGCTTGCTGGAGGCGTATTCGGACCGGGACGTCTTGGGCCGGCGTCCGGACCAGGCGGCCGGAAGCGAGAGGGGCCCCTGTCCGGCAACAGGAAGAGGAATACCCATGCGTTTCGGCTCGGTATTTGGCTGGGCGTCGGCGGCCTTCTGGCTGATGCTGGCGGTCGCAAGCCCCGCTCTTGCCGAGCGCAGGGTCGCCCTCGTGGTCGGCAATTCCGGTTACACGAACGTCCCGCGGCTCCCCAATCCGCGCAATGACGCCGGCGACATGATCGCACGGCTCAAGGCCATGGGCTTCGATGTCATTCCGGGGCTCGACCTCGATCGCAACGGATTCCTGAACACGCTTGCCACCTTCGGTCGTGCCGCCGAAGGCGCCGACGTCGCGCTGTTCTTTTACGCCGGCCACGGTCTGCAGGTGAACGGTCAGAACTATCTGGTTCCGACCGACGCCAAGGTGGAATACGAGGCAGAACTCGATATCGCGCTGATCCCGGTGCCGCTGGTCATGCAGCAGCTCGGCCGCGGCAGCCGCGTCAACATCGTGATCCTGGACGCCTGCCGCGACAATCCGTTTGCGAAGGATCTGTCGCGAACGCTGGGCACGCGATCCTCCTCGGCGCTGGGGCGGGGCCTGAGCCGGATCCAGACCGCGTCCGGCACGTTCATCGCGTTCGCGACCCAGCCCGACAACGTCGCGCAGGACGGCACCGGCCGCAACAGCCCGTTCACGGGGGCGTTTCTGACCAACATGGAAAAACCGGGCCTGTCGCT
>CALROE020000177.1:0-6721 GCA_943369715.1 Bradyrhizobium ivorense | reverse complement strand
CTGCTGCCCGATTTTGCATCGCGGCTGCTGGCCTGAGGCGCCAAGACGGCGGCAAGACCGCAGCAAGGCCGCCGCCGATGCTGCCATGCAACCATCCGGCCGCTGGCGGGTTGGGAACAGCTGCCACAATGTTGAAGAATTTGTAGCCCAGCCTTGGGCCGCGTGCTTAACTTGGTGGGCCGGCAGGTTTTACAAGCGTTAGGAAGTTTGATGAGGGCTGAAGGCATCGAGACGGTTCGGCGCATTTTGTGCGTTTTCCCGCGCTATACTTCTTCTTTCGGCACATTCGAATACGCCTACCCGCTGACGGATGGCGTCCAGGCCTTCATGCCGCCGCAAGGCCTGCTGCTGATCGCGGCCTATCTGCCCGAACACTGGCCGGTCCGCTTCATCGATGAGAATATCCGTCCCGCCTCGAAGGAAGACTTCGAGTGGGCGGAAGCGGTGTTTGTCAGCGGCATGCATATCCAGCGCCAGCAGATGAACGACATCTGCCGCCGCGCGCATGCGTTCGATCTGGCGGTTGCGATCGGCGGTCCGTCGGTCTCGGCCTGCCCGGATTACTATCCCTCGTTCGACTATCTCCATGTCGGCGAACTCGGCGATGCCACCAATGAGTTGCTGGCACGGCTGGCGCGCGATCCGTCGCGGCCCGAGCAGCAGGTGGTGCTGAAAACCGACGATCGTATCGCCATGACGGACTTTCCGATTCCGGCCTACGAGCTTGCCGAGGTCAGAAAGTATTTTCTCGGCAGCATCCAGTATTCGAGCGGTTGCCCGTACCAGTGCGAATTCTGCGATATCCCGGGCCTCTACGGCCGCAATCCGCGCCTGAAGTCGCCGCAGCAGATCATCGCCGAACTCGACAGACTGCTCGAATGCGGCGTGACGGGCTCGGTGTATTTCGTCGACGACAATTTCATCGGCAACCGCAAGGCGGCGCTCGATCTGTTGCCGCATCTGGTCGAGTGGCAGAAGAAAACCGGCTATGTGATGCGGCTCGCCTGCGAGGCGACGCTCAACATCGCCAAGCGGCCCGAGATCCTCGAGAAAATGCGCGACGCCTTCTTCGTCACCGTCTTCTGCGGCATCGAAACCCCCGATCCCGATGCGCTGAAGGCGATGCAGAAGGACCACAACATGATGGTCCCGATCCTGGAAGGCATTCACACCATCAACAGCTACGGGATGGAGGTCGTCTCCGGCATCATCATGGGGCTCGATACCGACAAGCCGGAAACCGGCGAGGCGCTGATCGCCTTTGTCGATGAGACCAGGATCCCGCTGCTGACCATCAATTTGCTGCAGGCGCTGCCGCAGACGCCGCTGTGGGATCGGCTCGAACGCGAGGGGCGCCTCGTTCACGACGAAGGCCGCGACTCCAATGTCGACTTCCGTTTGCCCTATGAGCAGGTCGTCAGATCGTGGCGCAAATGCATGGAGATCGCCTACCAGCCGGAACGATTGTATGCGCGCTACCAGTATCAGTGCGACTACACCTATGCCAACCGGATCAAGGTGCCGGTGACGCCGGAGCAGAAGAGCTGGGCCAATATCAAGCGCGCGCTGATCATGCTGCGCAATATTTTCTGGAAGGTCGGCGTGCTCGGCGACTATCGAAAAGTCTTCTGGAAATTTGCGCTGGGCCGGCTGCGCCATGGCGACATCGAGGGCCTGATCGCCTCGACCATGATCGGCCATCATCTGATCATGTTCGCGCGCGATGCATCCGAAGGCCAGCAGAACGCCTCGAACTATTCGATCCGGCTGCGCGAGGCATCGGTCCCTGCCGAGTAACCCGCGATGACCGCACCGGCACCGCCGTCCCGTTCGCTGCAGGATCTGCGCGACCTTACCCCGGCGCGCGTCGGCCTCGGCCGGGCCGGCGCCGGCCTGCCGACCCGGGCGTTGCTTGAATTCACCCTCGATCATGCGCGAGCCCGCGACGCCGTGCATGCCGCCTTCGATGTGTCCGCTCTGGTCTCAGGCCTTAACGGCCTCGGCCTCGAAGCCGCCGAAGTATCCAGTCGCGCGCGCGACCGTCGGGAATATCTGAAGCGTCCGGATCTGGGGCGAAAGCTCGACCCGGCGTCACAGCAACTGCTCGCGAGCCGCCAGGCTGGCTCATGCCGGCTGGCCATCGTGGTCGGCGACGGCTTGTCGCCGGTGGCGGTGAATGCGCACGCCGTTGCGCTGGTCGGCAGCCTGATGCCGCGGCTCGCGGCGGAGCGCATCGACATCGGCTGCGCCGTGGTCGCCTCCGGCGCGCGGGTCGCATTGGGCGACGAGATCGGCGCACTACTCGGCGCGCGCATGGTGTTGGTGCTGATCGGCGAGCGGCCCGGCCTGTCGGCGCCCGATAGCCTCGGCGCCTATCTGACCTTTGCGCCGAGGCCCGAGGTCACCGATGCCGAGCGCAATTGTGTCTCCAACATCCACGGCGCGGGGCTTGGTTACGATGAGGCAGCTTTGCGGATTGCCTGGCTGATCCGCGAAGGCCTGGCCCGGGAAATCACCGGCGTCGCGTTGAAGGACGAGAGCGGTGGTCCGGCACCCCGGCGCATCGAAACCACTTCAGGCGGGCATGACAAATCCGTGATTTGAAGGCCATTATGGCCTCATGCGCGCCGATTTCGCGCCGGGTGTGCGCTTGCGAGATGCAGGATAGACCTGCTACACCTCTCGCGGCTAATTTATCGCATGATTTCAACGGCTAGCGCCGATCAGACGTGGCCGATTCAGTCTCCTTCGCGCCCGACGAATTTAGGCTGGACAGATTGAGCCGATGTGAGAACTGGACAGGACATGCTGGAGAGAAATACCGCCGAGGCTGATGCGAAGATGCTGGAAAAGCCGCCGGCCAGCATCGCGTTCGGCCTGGAGCGCATGGGCCTGATCGCCATGCGCGCGCCCATCCTGTCCTGCATCATCCTGTTCGCGATGGTGATCGGCGCCGTGTTCGGCATCCAGCGCATCAAGATCGACGATTCGCTCAGCCAGTTGTTCCGCTCCGACACCAGGGAATACCGGCAGTACGAGGAAGTCACCAGGCGCTTCCCCTCCACCGAATTCGACGTGCTGGTCGTGATCGAGGGCAAGACGCTGCTGCGCCGCGACAATCTGGAAAAGATCCGCGACCTGGTCACGGACCTGCAACTCGTCGAAGGCACGCGCGGCCTGATCTCGCTGTTCTCGGCGCGCCAGGCGCCGGCGCCGGGCAAGCTGCCCGCGGCGCTGTTTCCGCCCGATCTGCCGCAGGGCGCCGACTACGACAAGTTCATCGACACCGTCAAAACCAATGAGATCATCCGCGGCAAGCTCTTGTCCGAAGACGGCACGCTCGCGCTGGTCGTGCTCTCGTTGGAGCCTTCGATTGTCGGCAACAATGGCTTGAAAAAGACCATCGCCGAAATCCGCAAGATCATGGCCACCGATCTCGCCGATACCGGGCTCAGCAAGGAATTGTCGGGCGTTCCGGTGATGCAGCTCGAGATCCGCAACGCGGTCGAGCGCGACGGCCTGATCTACAACATCGCCGGCATCCTGGCGGGATGCCTGATCGCGATCCTGTTCTTCCGCAAGGTGTCGTTCATGATCGTGGCGGCGTTCCCGCCGCTGCTCGCCATTCTGCTGTCGATAGGCATCCTCGGCTGGGCGGGCTTCAGCCTCAACATGTTCCTCAACGTGATGACGCCGCTGATCATGGTCATCAGTTTCTCCGATTCGATGCAGCTGACATTCGCCGCCCGCGACCGGCTGCTGGCCGGCGAGGACCGCTTCTCCGCCTTCCGCAACGCCGTGCTGGTGGTCGGGCCGGC
The DNA here is from genome assembly GCA_943369715.1 of Bradyrhizobium ivorense. GTDB lineage: Bacteria > Pseudomonadota > Alphaproteobacteria > Rhizobiales > Xanthobacteraceae > Bradyrhizobium > Bradyrhizobium ivorense_A. The sequence continues at coordinate 2,903 of CALROE020000177.1, read as the reverse complement.
CTGCGTGCTGACCCACGCCACCGCCGGAATCTCCTTCCTGGCGCTGCAGTTCTCGGATTCGGATTTGATCCGCACCTTCGGCGAAGCCGGCCTTGCGGCCACCATCATCGCGTTGATCGCCGTGCTGTCGCTGGTTCCGGTGTTCGGCGTGCTGCTGGTCCGCAACGAACAGGTCTTTGCCGCCAAGTTCCAGGCCGCCGATGCCGGCGTCAACGCGCTGCGCGCCTTCTGCTACTGGATCGCGGTGCGCATGGTCGGCCGGCCCGGACTGTTCAGCCTGATCGCCGTGGTGTTCGTCGGCGGTCTCGGCGTGATCTATGCCAGTCTCGAACCGCGCTATCGGCTGGCCGATCAGGTCCCCGACAAGCAGCAGGCGGTGGCGGCCAGCGGACGGCTCGACGCCAAGCTGACCGGCGCCAACCCGATCGACATCCTGATCGAATTCCCCAAGGGAGCGTCGCTGTATGCGCCCGAGACCCTGCAGGTCATCGCGGACGTTCATTCGATGGTCGAAACCCAGGCCGGCGTAGGCAACGTCTGGTCGCTCGAGACGTTGCGGCGCTGGCTCGCCGAGAAGGCCGGCAATTCCGATGTCGCGACCTTGAAGGAATATGTCAGCGTGATTCCGGAGCATCTGGTCCGGCGCTTCATCTCGGCCGATCAGGATGCGGTGGTGGTGTCGGGCAGGGTGCCGGACCTCGATTCGAGTGCTATCCTGCCGGTGGTCGACAAGCTCGACAGCGCCCTGAACGCGATCCGCCAGAAGCATCCGGGCTTTGAGATTGCCGTCACCGGCCTGTCGGCGATCGCAGCGCGCAACAGCGCCAACATGATCTCGAAGCTGAACCACGGGCTGACGATCGAATTCGCCCTCGTCGCCGTGTTCATCGGGCTGGCGTTCCGCTCATGGGTCGTGATGTTCGCCTGCATCCTGCCCGGCATCTTTCCGGTGGTGCTTTCCGGCACGGTGCTATGGGCGCTGGGAGAGGGGCTGCAATTCGCCAGCGTCGTCGCGCTGACGGTGTCGTTCGGCCTCGGCCTCAGTGCGACGATCCACTTCCTCAACCGCTTGCGGCTGGAGACCGCGCCGGGCGTCGATGCGGCGCTCGCGGTCGAGCGCGCGACCGTGCTGGTCGGTCCGGCGCTGATCCTGACCACGGTAGTGCTGGCCTGCGGCCTTGTCGTGACGGTGTTTTCCGACCTGCCGTCGCTGCGCTTGTTCGGCTGGCTCAGCGCCTTCGCGATGGTCGCGGCGCTGGTCGCGGATCTCTTCATCCTGCGGCCGACGGCGATGTGGCTGATCAATATGTCGCAGCGGATTCGCGGGACCCGATAACGGTTTCGAGCAAAGATAGAGCCCGGTTCTGATTCCATCAGAACCGGGCTCCATGGCTGTTTTCGAGCGAAGCTGGAAGGTGCGGCCGTCAGCCGCCCTTCGACATCGTGATGTTCACGCCCCTGATCTCGCCCTTGGAGCTGATCTGCACCGTCTGCTTGTTGCCGGTGGTCCGTAGCGTCACGGTGGCGGCAAATCCCGCAGCCTCGACGAACACCTCGATCTGGCCGCCGCCTGCGGTGCCCTGCAGATTGCCGAAAATATTTCGGCTTGCTTCGCTCCAGTTGCCCGAAATGCGATCACCCTGGCTGGTAACGTCGGTGCTCAATTCGAATTTGTAGCTGTCGCTGGCGCAACGGAGGGATTGCTTCAGACCCATTCCGGTGCCGTTGACATTATAGCTGGCCCTGCATCGGATGCGCTCGATCGTTCCGTCGGAGAGCGCGACCGTGCCGTTGCCCGACCACGATCCGCTAAACCCGGTAAATGGCCCCGATTGGGCATGGCCTGCCGACACCGACAGCATGAGGGCGGCGCCGATACCGGCAGCCTTGATCGCCTGTCCAAACAAGCCGGAACCAAACAGCTTCATCGTGAATTTTCCCATTTTAAAGTGACGTTCTGATACCAGAACCGTCGCGCCGCATCGAAGATTTAGTGTCGCCGCAGTGTGTTAGGTTCAAATGACAGACCCGGCTGCTGCCTGCCATGGCGGCGGTTGCCCGTCACCGTTGGACCGGCCGCCGGCAAAATACACAAGCCCGATCGCGTTGGCGAACCGCATTTTCCGACTCGGCGAAATCATGCGACGATATCTCGATTCGCGCTGTTCCATTTAGCTATCCGCCGGGGTCTCCTGCAACAGTCCATGTCGAAAAAGATCTGCCAATAAATAGGGCATAAATATCAAACGGTTACGGCCGCGCCTGGTTCCATCGAGGCGGGCATGATTCTTAACCGGACCGCCGCAAATTTGGCCGCAATTACCAGTGCTTCTGACCTCTTGATGCTGCGGTTGGCTGCGCCTGCAATCCGCCTCCGGACCCTGTACCAGTCGGGATCGGGATTTCCCATTTCCAGAATGAAGGAAGATGATGCGTAAAATTCTCTTTGCACTCACACTCTTGTCGGCATCGGTCCCGGCCGCCGCCATCGCCCAGCAGCAGGCGCGCAGCGGTACGGCGGAAGAGCAGGCGGCCTGTTCGCGCGACGTTCAGCGCTTTTGCCGTCCGGTCATCGATCAGGGCGACTTCACTATTCTGGCCTGCCTGCAGCAGAACCGTCCCAAGATCACCATGGCCTGCAACCAGGTACTGAAAAGCCACGGCCAATAACACGGTCCGCAGCGCGCCAATCGCCGCCGCAGGCGCTGGCGGGACCTCGTTCGGACGCGGTCTGAATTTGCGAGAAGCCGGAGATAGCATTGGTTTTGGCGTCGTATTCCCCTATATGGGGTCCGCGATCGACACGCATGAGCCGGCCTAGCCCGCGCGTGCGTTTTAACCATGCCCAGATGAATGTAGCCAGTTCCTGATGACCAGTGCGAGCGAACTGCGATCCGGCAAGA
>CALROE020000176.1:0-6727 GCA_943369715.1 Bradyrhizobium ivorense | reverse complement strand
CACCATCCCCAATGGCTGCAACGACACCGGAGAAATCCCGCCCGAGAATGTAAGGGAATCGGGAAAGCTGGCCCGATTTGCCCTCACGCACCTTCCAGTCCGCGCCATTGACGCTGGCGGCGACAATATCGACCACGACCTCGCCGGATCCGGCCACGGGATCCGGCATCTCGCCGAATTTCAGGACTTCCGGCCCGCCGTGCTGTTCGATGAAGGCGGCTTTCATGGGCATTCCCTGCGTTTGACGGACCTGACTTCGCATCTTTGAAGGCGGTCATAACCGAAACCCGCCGCATGTGGAACCAGGCGCAGGGAGTTAATGGTTCAAGGCAAGATCCGGCTTGCCTCCAGCGAACGTCGACGGGAACAGCGGGCCGTGAGGCCCGCAACAGGTTAATTTAACCCCTCGTTAACCGGATTCTTTACCGCTTTAAGTCAGCTCTTAATGATTTAGCGGCAGAGATAGACAATGCAAAAGCCCGCGCGTGCAGCGGGCAGGATTTGTGTTGTTTGATGAGTAAACCCGCAGAAAAGCCCGAAGTCGTTCAACTTCCGGCCGAAGCCCCTGTCACCGCGCCGGTCAGCAACCGCCGCGTTGCCGCGCAGCGGGTGCGCGAGGCCCGTGACAGGTTAACGTCGACCAGCGGAACCCGCCCTGCTTTCGATCGCGAACTGCTTCGGCAATACGCCCAGACCCGGATCTCGGCGTCCTACGTCGTGATGCTGCTGGTAGTGGCGACCGGCCTGCTGTTCGGCTTCTTTATGGAACCGATCTCCGCCGCGGCATGGACCTGCGGGATGTTCTGCATCCAGGCCGTCATCATCCGCAATTGCCGCAAATTCCTGGGCGAGCAGGCCTCCCTCACCGCCACGCAAAAATGGCGGACGCGGTTCGTGCTGCTGGATCTCCTGTATGGCCTGTGCTGGACCGCGATCCTGCTCCACCCGACAACCCCCGGCGTGGTCTCGAACACGCTGATGATGTTCCTGATGCTGCTGGTGATCGCGGTCTCGAGCATGCTCGCGGCCAGCCTGCCGATCGCGGCCCTGGTGGCGACCGCGCCGGTGACGGCGGCCATCGCCATCAACTTCGTGCTGGGCGGCACCTTCGACAATTATTTGCTGGCGCTTCTCGCGCTGGCCGCCGAGGGATATTTCGCGCTGCTCGCCCATCGCCTGCATTCGACGACGCTGGCGACGCTGGAGGCGCGCGCCGAAAAGGATGCGCTGATCGGCGAGCTCGAGCAGGCCAAGGCGATTTCCGACGAGGCGCGGCATCGCGCCGAATCCGCCAACGTCGCCAAGTCGCGGTTTCTCGCGCAAATGAGCCACGAGCTGCGGACGCCGCTGAACGCGATCCTCGGATTTTCCGAGGTGATGAAGAGCGCAATTTTCGGCGCGCATGCCGTGCCGGTCTACAAGGAGTATTCCGCCGACATCCACAATTCCGGCGTCCACCTGTTGAATCTGATCAACGAGATTCTCGACCTGTCGCGGATCGAAGCCGGCCGGTACGAGCTCAACGAAGAGGCGGTGTCGCTGGTACATGTGGTGGCCGACTGCCATCACCTGCTGAAATTGCGCGCATCCAGCCGCGGCATCACTATTCACGAGGTGTTCGAGCAGGGCATGCCGCGAATTTGGGGCGACGAGCGCGCCACACGCCAGATCGTGCTCAACCTGTTGTCGAACTCCATAAAATTCACGCCGCAGGGCGGCGAGATCTGGCTGAAGGTCGGATGGACCGCGTCGGGCGGGCAATATCTCAGCGTCAAGGATACCGGCTCCGGGATCGCCGAGGATGAAATTCCGATCGTGCTGGCGTCGTTCGGCCAGGGCTCCAATTCGATCAAATCAGCCGAACAGGGCGCCGGCCTCGGCCTGCCGATCGCCAAGAGCCTGATCGACATGCACGGCGGCACCTTCACGCTGAAATCGAAACTTCGCATCGGCACCGAAGTCATCGTCACCTTCCCGCCGGAGCGCGTGATGTCGGCGCTGGCGCCGATGGCGGAGGAAGCGCCGCCGCTGCAGCCGGAAAGCACCGTGACCGCCGAGGACAAGCGGCGAATCCGCAACAAGCCGATCATGAGCGCCGGCACCGGGCTGTGACCGGAGCGCTTGCGCAAACGACCGAAACCGCTTCACTATTGCAGAATGAGCAAAGAAACGCCGTGCATCGCAGTCTGTATGATCGATCCCGGAACCAGCCTTTGTTTGGGCTGCGGACGTACCCTGCCGGAGATCGCGCGCTGGCACCGGATGGACACGGCCGAGCGACACGCGGTGATGGCGCTGCTCGCCGGTCGCATGGCCGACGCGGGTATCGCGCAGCCCGAGCTGGCGGCCGCCCCGAAGCCGGACTGACCTGCACCTGCCCCTGCACGGGAGGCGCGCCGTGAGCCGCTTCCTGCTGGTTCTCATCATGCTGGCGGTGACCGCCACCGCCGTGATCGCCTATCGGGATCCGGAGCAGCTGGCGCGCGCCAGCGACAGCGTGTCCGACATGCTGCGCAATCGAACCGTATCGCCTGATCACGCTGTCCAGATCCCGCGCCGTCAAGGCGGTGAATTCGCCCTGCACGCCAAGATCAACGGCGTCACCGCCCCGATGGTGATCGACACCGGCGCGACATCGGTGGTGCTGACCTGGGAAACCGCGAAGGCGATCGGACTGCCGCTCGAAATGCTCGAATACAATGTCGACGTCGAAACCGCCGGCGGCCATACCAAGGCGGCGCGGCTGACGCTGGACCGGCTTGCCGTCGGCAGACTGGTCGAGCGTTCGGTGCCGGCGCTGGTGGTGCCGCGCGGCCAGATGAAGACCAACCTGCTCGGCATGAGCTTTCTGGACCGGCTGGAAAGCTGGGGGGTCCAGGCCGACAAGCTGATGCTGCGCGGCTATCGCTAAAAGCCGCGCGATCTTGATCATGCCTATCGCAGGGCGATGACCCGGCTCTCGGCTTCGTCATCAATCGTCACGCGATAGATATAGATGCCGCGCCGAACCGTTTCGCCCCGGTCGTCCCTGCGGTCCCACACGATCTCCCTCGCCCCCGATGCAGGCTTATTCTCATCGGCCGGCAGGCTTTCGCAGGAAAGGACTCGACCGTTCTGGGAGATATTGAGAAGCCGCACGACAACACGGACAATTATGCGCTGATCGCCCGAACGTCTGCCAAAGCCCTCGAATGTGCGGCCGCCGCCGACGGTTCGATCTGGCTGCTGTTCGGCACCGATTCCGGCTATGAGGGAGAGACAGCGCTTTATGATACCGGTTTCAAAAGAGACCTTCGAGCTACGATGAGCAGGCCGACGCCCGGCCAAACAAAAATTCCTAAGCGGCAATCGACGCGACCGCGCGGCCATCAACCAGCGCAATCGCATCGCGCAGGACATTGACGCCGGCATCCGGCTTGACGCCGTTTTCGGCGAGGTGGCGGCGGAACGCACGCGCGCCCGGCACGCCGAAAAACGCGCCGACGAAATGCCGCGTCATCGAATGCAGCCGCGTTCCCTGCGCGAGTTGATCCTCGATATAGGGCACCATCGCCTCGAACACGTCCTTCATCGCTGCGTATGGCGCGGGCTCGCCGAACAGTTCGGGATCGGCCGCCAGCAATCGCCACGGATCGTGATAGGCCGCGCGCCCCAGCATCACGCCGTCGAGATGCGCCAGGTGCGCCTTGGCGGCGGCGAGATCGGCGATGCCGCCATTGATGATGACGGGCAGATTGGGCATCGCGGCCTTCAGCCGATACACCCTGTCGTAATCGAGCGGCGGGATGTCGCGGTTTTCCTTCGGCGACAAGCCATTGAGCCAGGCCTTGCGGGCATGCACGATCAGCGCATCGGCACCGGCGGCGGCGACGCCGCGCGCCAGCGCATCGAGCGCGATCTCCGGATCCTGATCGTCGATGCCGAGCCGGCATTTGACGGTGACGGGAATACGGACCGCGCGCTTCATCGCAGCGACGCCCTCGGCGACCAGCGCCGGCTCCGCCATCAGGCAGGCGCCGAAGCGACCGTCCTTCACCCGGTCCGACGGACAACCGACATTGAGATTGATCTCGTCGTAGCCAAACTCCTCGCCGATAACAGCAGCCGTCGCGAGATCGCGCGGGTCGGAGCCGCCGAGCTGCAATGCCACCTGATGCTCGCTGGCATCGAAGCCAAGCAGCCGCGCGCGGTCGCCATGGATGATGGCGCCCGTGGTCAGCATCTCCGTGTAGAGCTTGGCACGCCGCGTCATCAGCCGGTGAAACACGCGGCAATGGCGGTCGGTCCAGTCCATCATCGGGGCGACGGAGAAGCGGTGGTCTAAGGCGTTCATTCCATTGATGTTTCTGTCTCCGGACCGATCCCGCGGGAGGATTGGGCGACGGGAGACATTAGCGCGAGCGAGCTTCGGTATATCGGCTTTTCCAGGATCATGTCAGCCCGGATTGGAGGCTTAATCGATCCATCTGCATCCCTTCCCAGGGGCGGCATTTCGACCATAACCGCCTGCGCAGACGGGGGATTGACGGGCCTGCGCCAGTGGTGCCTCAACACGGCAACCAAAATCCAGGGAGAGAAGTGCATGTCGGAGAAGGTCGCGGTCATCGGAATGGGACAGATGGGATCGGGGATGGCGGGACGCCTCAGGGAGTCCGGCCTCGACGTCGTCGGTTATGACGTCAGTGCCGATCAGCGCGCCCGCCTGGCCAAAGACGGCTTTCAGATGGCTGCAAGCATCGCCGAAGCACTCGCGGGGCGAACACTGGTGCTGACCAGCCTGCCCGATCCGAAAGCCGTGATGGAAGCCTGGCTCGGCACCGACGGGATCGTCGCCCACGCCGCCAGGGGTACGCTGTGCATCGAACTCTCGACCATCGACCCGCAGACGATGCGGCAGGTCGCCGAGGCCGCTGCCGCCCGCGGGTTGGCAGTGGTCGATTGCCCCGTCAGCGGCAGCCCCAACGAGGCACGCAGCGGCAAGCTGATCCTGATCGCCGGCGGCGAGATGGCCGACGTGACCCGTGCCGAACCGATCCTCAAGCTGCTCGGCACCGACTGGAAATACACCGGCGGCGTCGGCACGGCGAAGGTGGTCAAGATCGTCAACAACATGATGTCGATGGGCAACGTGCTGGTGGCGGCCGAAGCCTTCGCGCTCGGCGTTGCCGCCGGCGTCGAGCCGGACAAGCTCTACGACGTGTTGTCGGTGAGCGGCGGCCGTTCGCATCACTTCACCAAGCGCTTCCCGAATGCCCTCAAGGGTGATTTCTCGCCGGGTTTCAAGCTGGAGCTGGGCGAGAAGGATCTGGCGCTTGCGGTCGAACTCGGACGGGCGACGCGGATGCCGACGCCGTCGGCCTCCGCGACCCGCGAACTCTATGCACTGGCGCTGGCCGAGGGATTCCGCGGCCAGGACATCGTCTCGCTGCTGGCGATGTATCAGAACTGGGCCAAGCCTCCTGGTGGCAATCAATGAAGGCCGTCGTCGTCGAGAACTACGATTCGATTGACAACATTCGCCTGAGGGACGTTCCGATGCCGGAGGTGTCCGCCGGTCAGGTCCGTGTCAGGATCATGGCGGCCAGCGTCGGGTTCGTCGACGGTCTGAAAGTGCAAGGGCGCTATCAGACCAAGGACCCGCTGCCGTTTACGCCGGGAACCGAGTTCGCCGGCGTCGTCGATACAGCCGCGGCCGATGTTGCGGGAATGGCGCCAGGCACGCCTGTCATGGGCATGGCGCGATCTGGCGGGCTGGCGGAATACATCACCGTGCCCGCGGCGGCGCTCGAGGCGATGCCGAATGGCATCGCGCCCGAAGTCGCGGCCTCGTTTCGCGCCAACTACCTCACCGCGCTGTATGCGCTGAGCGAGCGCGCCGCGTTGCGCGCGGGAGAATATCTCCTGGTACTGGGCGCTGCCGGCGGCGTCGGAATCGCTGCGGTCCAGCTCGGCAAGCTGCTGGGCGCCCGCGTCATCGCCGCGGCCTCGACCGAGGAGAAACGGCAATTTGCCGTTCGCTTCGGTGCCGACGCGACGGTGGATTACACGCAACCCGACTGGCGCGACAGCCTCAAGGCGCTGACCGATGGCCATGGCGCCGATGTGATCTTCGATCCCGTCGGTGGCGAGGTCTCGCTGCAGGCATTTCGCTCGATCGCCTGGAACGGGCGTCATCTGGTGGTGGGCTTTGCCGCCGGCAGCATCCCGGCGCTGCCGTTCAATCTGCCGCTGTTGAAGGGCGGCGCGCTGCTGGGCGTCGACCTCGCCCAGATTCCCCGCCGCGAGCCGGCGGCGTATCAGCGCGTGATGGCCCAATTGTTCAGCTGGCTCACGGACAAGAAGCTGGAGCCGGTGGTTGGCCAGGTATTCGCCTTCGATGATTTCCGCGATGCGTTCCGGACCATGCAGAACCGCACGGCGCTGGGGAAGATGGTCGTACGGATCGGCTAGCAGAGCGCGCCGACCCATCACCGTCATTGCCTGCGACAAACGCGAAGCGTTTGCGCAAGGGAGCACTTGCGACGAAGCAATCCGTCGCGCAGCGGCGCCTGTCGCAAGATGGATTGCTTCGTCGCATCCGCCTTCGCCCGAAGGCGGGCATCGGCGAAAGCTCCTCGCAATGACGCTGTGGGAGTTTGATTCGAATTTCAGACAGCAGATACACGGCCACGTTCTCGCGGCATGCCTGCCCGAGGTTTGCATGTCGTTGTCCCTCGAAAACGAGGGA
>CALROE020000175.1:0-6731 GCA_943369715.1 Bradyrhizobium ivorense | reverse complement strand
GGCGTCTGGCCTGCCGCTCCGGCGTCGACACGATCAGGCCATCGAGTTCGTCGCTGACCTTGATCTGGCACGACAGCCGCGAATTCGGCCGCACGTCGAAGCCGAAATCCAGCATGTCCTCTTCCATCGGGGTCGGCGCGCCGACCTTCTCGCGCCAGGCTTCATCGACATAGACGTGGCAGGTCGCGCAGGCGCAGGCCCCGCCGCACTCGGCCTCGATGCCCGGGATGGCATTGCGGATCGCCGCTTCCATCACGGTCGCGCCGTTTTCGACGTCAATAGTGCGGGTTTCGCCGGTGTGGTCGACAAAGTGAATCTTGGCCATGATTGCTCGTTACTGCCGGGATGAAGAGAGGTCCGGGCAGTCCTATAACGGGTCGATCCGCTCTGCGCCAGCGGCCGGGGCGAAAACCTGCCGCGCGTCCGGGATGGGGCCTCTGACGGATCAGGATCGGCGCAGAATCGCGTCGATGGCGGCGCGCGCCTCAGTCACCGCATCCCCGAGTCCGGCAAGCGACGGTGCGGGATCGTCGCCCTTCTGAATGGCGGCTTCCAGGCGTGCCGCGGCATCGGCAACGGCAAAGGCGCCGATCGCGCGCGCCGACCCCTTCAGCGTATGCGCCAGCGCGCCTGATTCCGGAGGCAAGGCGGCGAGCGCGCCGATCAGGCCGACGGTCTGGGCCGCGAACATCGCCAGCACCTCGCGCTCGAGGCCGGCATCGCCGAGCGTCATGCGCCGGAGATGTTCGAGATCGATCGGACCGTCATCGGGAGCAATCGGGGGCGATGGCATCCAGTCAACCTGTTCCAGGTGAAGCGGCATGGCGATAGTCCAGATCTCCCGGCGAATTCGGGCCCGGGCAGCGACGTTATCGCCAGCCAAACACAGGAATGGTTAACGGAACGTTTTGCGCATCTGCCGCAAGTTCGCCTTGTTTTCGGCGAACAGTCGCCCCAATCGACGGCCGGATCCGGGAATTTTGTGCACCCGTAAGGCGTTACGCGCCCCTGCTGTTAACGATGATTAAGATTGTATTAATCGCGGCCATTTCATTCGCACCGCTCTGCCAATAGGATGTTTCCCGATGGTGGCGGAGAAGGCGGGCGACGGAAGCGCCTTGGCTCCGCCCGGGGAACGACACCGGTTTCGGGCTTGCGAGCGACTTTCCAGCAAGCCTCATTCGGACGCGTAAAAAGTAAAACGAGGGCTCAGACTGAACATGGCGAACAATCCCAAAAAGGTCAAAGACCCCACCGAAGTCGCGCTTTCTGCCATTCAGGAAGCCCTCAACATCAGCGACGCGCCCGCGGCCGACAACTCGCGCGGTTCGGTCCGCGGCGATACGGTGTCCAATGCGTCTTCGCCGCCGTCATATGATGACAGCTTCGACACCCGCAGCACCGACCGGCAGATCTTCGAGCCGATCGAGGAGCCGCGCTCCGCCCGCCGCGCCGCCAATGACGACCGCGAAACCATCGGCCAGATCCTGCAGGCGATCCAGAAGGGCCGCCCCGCCCGCAACGTCTACACCCTCGCCACGCTGTTTGGCGGCGTCTGGATTATCGGCTGCGCCCTTTTGACCTACAGCTTCCTGCCCGCGCTGCAGGCATCGATCGGCCAGGGGCCGGGCGGCACGCTGGTGCTGGCCGGCCTCGCGGCCCTGTTCTTTGCGCCGGTGCTGCTGTTCTACTTCCTGGCGAGCCTTGCCTGGCGCGGCCAGGAATTGCGCATGATCGCGCAGTCGATGGCGCAGGTCGCGATCCGCTTTTCGGAGCCCGAAGGTGCGGCCTCCGACTCCATGGTCACCGTCGGCCAGGCGATCCGCCGCGAAGTCGCCGCCATGGGCGACGGCGTCGAGCGTGCGATCGCGCGCGCCGGCGAACTCGAAACCCTCGTCGCCAACGAAGTCTCGGCGCTGGAACGCGCCTACAGCGACAACGAAGTGCGCATCCGCGCGCTGCTGCAGGATATCGCCCACCAGCGCGACAACCTGGTCGGACAGGCCGAGCAGGTTCGCAGCGCCATCTCCGGCGTGCAGATCGACCTGCGCCACGATATCGCGCTGATCTCGGACGCGATCGCTTCCCGCGTCGACGAAGTCGCGAAAAGCATCACCGGTGCGCTGGAAGAACGCGGCGCGCACATCACCGGCGCGCTCAGCCACGCCGGCGACAACATGATCCTGGCGCTCGGCGAACGCGGCGGCGACCTGCTCGACCGTCTCGAGGAAGCCAGCGCCGAGACCACGCGCGCCGTGCTCGACGCCAGCGAACGCCTCACCACCAGCCTCAATTTCAAGACCGGCCACGTGCACGACGAATTCGTCGACCTCGCCGACCGCGTCCACGAGATGTTGAACGAGCGGATCGACCGCATCACCAGCGAATTCGAGCAGCGCTCGTCCACCATCGTCGACGGCATTTCCGACCGCACCGAGCAGGTCCACGACTCGCTGAAGAATTCCAGCGACTCCCTGCTGCTGGAGCTCGAACTGCGCAGCGGCGATCTCGTCAGCAAGATCGACGAGGCCGGCAACCGGCTGGCGTCCCAGATCCTCACCTCCGGCGACAAGGCCAGCGACGCGCTCGACGTCACCGTCAACTCGCTGGTGGCCAAGGTCGTCAGCCAGACCGAAACCGCGCACGACACCCTCTCCCTGCAGATGAGCGCGTTCGACGAGCTGGTCAGGAACCAGGGCGGCGAGCTGGCGGAGAAATTCGCGCGCGACTCGGGCACACTCGGCGCCCTGATCACCCGCCACATCTCGGAATTCGACCGCACCGTCAAAACCTTCGGCGGCGAAATCGTCGACCGCATGGGTCAGCGCACCCAGGACATCTCGGACACCCTGAAGACCTATGTCGACACCTTCGATACCCGCCTGAGCACCAATGGCGGCGAGATCACCGCCTCGCTGGACCAGCGCCTGGTGCAGTTCGAGACCACGATGGGCAGCCGCGTCGCCCATCTCGACACCTCGCTCGACAGCAAGATCGCATCCTTCGACAGCTCGATCGAAGGCAGGATCAGGTCGTTCGACGAGTCGATCGACGGCCGCCTCAAATCGCTCGAACAGAATTTCGATACGCGGGCGAAGTCGGTCACCGAAACCATCGACAACCGCCTGGGTACGCTGGCTTCGTCACTGACCGACGGCGCCTCGCAGGCGATCCACTCGATCGACACGCGCCTGACCTACCTCACCACGTCGCTGACGACGGGCGCCGCACAGGCGCTCGAAGCCATCGACCAGCGCATTGCCGGCGTGACCCAGACCATCGATGGCCGCAGCGCCCATCTGACCGACACCATCACCGCGCGCGTCCAGGAAATCCATCAGGGCATCGAAACCCGGGTCGGCGCGGTTGCCTCCGACATCGACATGCGCGTCGCGCAGTTCGAGGACCTCCTGGGTTCGCGCATCGAAGCCGTGGCAGGCCGCATCGAGAGCAGCGGCCGGCAGGCCAGCGAGGGCCTGATGGCCCGCGCCGAGGAATTGTCGTTCGGGATCAGGTCCCACGTCGAGGACGCGGAACGCTCGCTGACCAAACTCGTGGTCAATACCAGCGAGACTATTCAAACCGGTGCCCGCGCCGCGCAGCAATCGCTGCTGACGGTTTCGTCCGACGTCGGCGCACAGCTCAAGCTGACCTCGGGAGAGGTCGAGCGCGCCCTCACCGCTGTCGGCACCGGCGCGGCCAGCTCGATCCTGACCAGCGCCCGCGATGCGCAGTCCACCCTGGTATCGGCCTCCACCGAGGCCGCCAGCCAGATCAAGTCGCTGTCCGCCGACGTCGAGCGCACGCTCGCGGCCGCCGGTTCGGCAACCGCCAGTTCGATTGTCGCCGGCGCCCGCGAGGCGCAGACCACGCTGGTCACCGCGTCCGCGGATGCGGCAAGCCAGGTCAAGTCGCTGGCCGCCGACGTCGAGCGCTCGCTCTCGATGGCCGGAACTTCCACGGCCGAAGCGATCACCGCAGGCGCCCGCGAAGCCCAGAGCACGCTGGTCACCGCTTCGATGGATGCCACCAACCAGGTCAGGTCGCTGGCCGCCGATGTCGAGCGTTCGCTGTCGATCGCCGGTACCTCCACCGCCGAGGCGCTCACCGCCGGCGCGCGTGAAGCCCAGACCACGCTGATCAATGCGTCCAACGATGCGGCCAGCCAGGTCAAGTCGCTGGCGGCCGACATCCAGCGCTCGCTGTCGATGGCCGGCAGCTCTACCGCCGAGACGCTGACCACGGCCGGCGCCTCGACCGCCGAGGCGCTCACCTCAGGCGCGCGCGATGCGCAGAACATGCTGGTCAATGCGTCCGCGGATGCGACCAGCCAGGTCAGGTCGCTGGCAGCGGATCTCCAGCGTTCGCTGTCGATGGCCGGCGCTTCCACCTCGGAGGCGATCACCTCGGGCGCCCGCGAGGCCCAGAACACCCTGGTCGCTGCATCCGCCGATGCCGCCAGCCACGTCAAGTCGCTCGCGATCGATGTGGAACGCACATTGACGGCGGTCGGCGCCGACACCGCCGCCTCGATCCTCGCCAGCGCGCGCGAGCTGCAAAGCTCGCTGACGGCGACTTCCGCCGATGCCGCCAGCCAGATCAAGGCGATCGCTGTAGACATCGAGCGTTCGCTCAGCACGGTCACCGCCAACACCACCGACAATATCCAGACCAGCGCGCTCAACGCCCAGAGCGCACTGGTGGCCGCGTCGAACGAAGTCAGCTCCAAGGTCAAGTCGACCTCGGCTGAAGTCGAGCGCACCGTGCTTGCCGCCAGCGGCTCGTTCGGCTCCGCCATGACCGGCAAGACCGACGAAATCGTCACCTATGTGCAACAGCAGACCGACCGGCTGGCGCAGATGATCGACGGCAAGCGCGGAACGCTGGTCGAGGCGATCGGCTCGAAGACCAGCCAGCTCACGGTCGACATCGATCGCGTGACATCCGATGCCCTGAAATCGATCGAGACCAGGGGCCAGGCATTCTCGCAGTCGATGATGACCAACGGCTCCGACGTCGCGCGGACCATCACGTCCGCCGGCGAACTCGCCACCGGCGCCGTAGCCAAGTCGCTGAAGGAGCTCGAGCAGTCCTCACGCGCGGCGATCGACCAGTCGCGTCAGGTTTCGATCGCGGCCGTCACCGAAATGCAGGAGACCAGCAAGATCCTGCGCACCGACACCGTCGCCCTGTTCGAGCGGCTGCGTGAAGGCAACATCCTGCTGCAGGAAGTGCTGACCGGCGCGCATGACAACCTCAACTCGCTGGAGCGCGCTCTGGTGACCCGCGTGGCCGACTTCGTGTCCGCCATGAACGACGTCACCTCGCGCAACGGCGTCGCGACGCAAACGCTGGAAGACCAGCTCAGCGTCTTCAACTCCAAGACCTCGAAGGCGCTGGAGGACCTCGGTTCGCTGTCCAGCCAGTTCGAGCACCACGGCCAGGCTCTGGTCGAGGCCGCCGCGGCGGTCGAGCAAAGCAACCGCAGCACAACGGCCTCCGTTTCCGAGCGCAAGTCGGCGCTGGAATCGCTGGTCACCACCATCGACCTTCGCACCGCCGATCTCGATCAGCGGCTGTCGCGCTTCACCAGCCTGCTGGATGAATCGCTGGCGGCCGCCGAAGAGCGCGCCCGCGACATCGCCCGCGTGGTCGCGGAAACCGCAGGCGCGGGTTCCGCCGCCATCAGTCATCAGTTCGAGGCGGTGCGGGAGGCGGCCGAGGAAGAACGCCGGCTCACCGCAGACACCATGGCCGAGCTCTATCAGCAGGGCACCCAGGAAGCCGACGCGATGTTCAAGCAGTCTGCGGACAAGTTCGCCAACATGGTGGCGAGCATGAAGCAGATGGCGTCGGAAATGCACAACGAGCTCGAAGCCACCCGCAACGAGCTGCGCCGCGGCGTGCTGGAAATGCCGCAAGAGGCCGCCGAAAGCACCGCGCAGATGCGCAAGGTGATCGTCGACCAGATCGAGGCACTGGCCGAACTGAACCGGATCGTCGCCCATCATGGCCGCGGCCTCGACGTGGTCACCTCCAGCCGCGCCAGCGCGCAGCGCGAGGAAGAGCCGATGCTGGTCGCCGCCGGCGGCCAGTCGCGCTCGGCACCGCGCATGGGCGGCAGCGCCGCATCGACCCTTCCGCCGCCGGACCTCGGTGGGCCCGCCCCGCGCCGCACCGAAGCGCCGCCGGTCAGCCCCGCCAGTTCGGACCAGGGACGCGACGGCTGGTTGTCCGACCTGCTGAACCGCACCGATGCCGCCGGCCCGGCCCAGGCGCCGCGCCCCCGCGCGCCGCAACAGGCGGCAGCGAGCGACAACCCGCTGGCGTCGCTGTCGCTCGACATCGGCCGCCTGATGGATCGCAACCTCGCCGCCGAAATGTGGGACCGCTATCAGCGCGGTGAGAGCAAGGCGTTTACGAAGCGGCTTTACACCCCGGCCGGCCAGAAGGCCTTCGACGAGGTCGCCCGCAAATACCGCGCCGACCGCGCCTTCAAGCAGACGGTGGACCGCTACATCACCGAGTTCGAGCGATTGCTCGACGAGGTCGCCCGCGACGAACGGGGTCCTGCGATGCTGCGCAGCCACCTCACCTCGGAAACCGGGCTGGTCTACACCCTGCTCGCACATGCGGCGGGACGGCTGGGGTAAGGCTCAGCTTGGTTGCAAAATATAAAACGGGGGCAGCGATGCCTCCGTTTTTGTTTGCGCAGTATTCGTACGGGGAAG
>CALROE020000174.1:0-6735 GCA_943369715.1 Bradyrhizobium ivorense | reverse complement strand
AACAGCGAGCTGTGGGGCCGGCTGGCGGATTCCAGCGTGCCCTGGGCGGTGGTATTTCCCAATGGCGGGCCGCTGCCGCGCCATCCCAGCCAGCTTTACGAGGCCGGGCTCGAGGGTATCCTGCTGTTCATCATCCTGGCGGTGATGATCCGGATCGGCGCGCTGAAGCGGCCGGGCCTGATCCTCGGCAGTTTCATCGCGATTTACGCCTTTGCCCGCATCGCCGCCGAGTTTTTCCGCGAACCCGACCCGCAGCTCGGATTTTTGTGGGGCGGCCTGACCATGGGTATGCTGTTATCCGTTCCCATGATTATTGCCGGAGCGATCCTGATTGTGATGGCGTGGCGCCGTGCGCCGCCGAAACCTGTTAGCTGACCAAGGGACACCATAAGGGACACCATAAGGGACACCGTGACCGAATATTCGCCGCTGCAAGCCGAGATCAAGAAGCTGATCAAGTCGTCCGGCCCGATGCCGGTCTGGCGCTACATGGAGCTGTGCCTCACCCACCCCAAGCACGGCTATTATGTCTCGCGCGATCCGCTGGGGCGCGAGGGCGATTTCACCACCGCGCCGGAAGTCAGCCAGATGTTCGGCGAACTGCTCGGGCTGTGGGCGGCCTCGATCTGGAAGGCGATCGGTTCGCCGCCGCTGCTGCGGCTGATCGAACTCGGACCCGGCCGCGGCACCATGATGGCGGACGCGCTGCGGGCGCTGCGGGTGCTGCCGCCACTCTACCAGTCGCTCAACATCCACCTGGTCGAGATCAATCCGGTGCTGCGCGACAAGCAGAAGGCGACGCTGTCGGGCGTGCGCAACATCTTCTGGCACGAGCACATCGACGAGGTGCCCGACGGCCCTTCGGTGATCTTCGCCAACGAATATTTCGACGTGCTGCCGATCCACCAGGTGGTGAAGCGCGAGACCGGCTGGCATGAACGCACCGTCGAAATCGACGACACCGGCAAGCTGACATTCGGCGCCGCGCCCGATCCGATACCGCGCTTCGAGGTGCTGCTGCCGCCGTTGGTGCGCGCCGCCCCGGTCGGCGCGGTGTTCGAGTGGCGGCCCGATGCCGAGATCATGAAGATCGCGACACGGGTGCGCGACCAGGACGGCGCCGCGCTGATCATCGACTACGGCCATCTGCGCAGCGACGCCGGCGATACCTTTCAGGCCATCGCCCGCCACAGTTTTACCGATCCCCTGAAGAATCCGGGGCAGGCCGACGTCACCGCGCATGTCGATTTCCAGGCGCTGGTGCGCGCCGCCGAGGATCTGGGCGCACGGGTGCACGGTCCGGTGCCGCAGGGCGATTTTCTCAAGCGGCTCGGCATCGAAACCCGCGCGGTGACCCTGATGGCGAAAGCCAGCCACGAGGTTTCCGAGGATATTTCCGGCGCGCTGAAACGCCTGATCGGCGGCGGCCGCGGCGGCATGGGATCGATGTTCAAGGTGCTCGCGGTCTGTGAACCCCACCTCGATGACGTGGCCGGCTTCCACGACGACACGGACGACAAGCAGGACGCCAGGGCAGAAGCACCATGACGCTGGAATCGCCGCTGCTCACGGCCATTCCCGGCCTGCGCCACGCTTTCTTCACCCGCGAGGGCGGCGTGTCCGGCGGCATCTATGGCAGCCTCAATGGCGGCGTCGGCTCGAACGACGATCCCGCTCATGTCGAGGAAAACCGCCGCCGCATGGCGGAGCTAATGGACGTCGCGCCTGCGCATTTTCTGACCCTCTGGCAGACCCATTCGCCCGATGTCGTGGTCGCCACCGAACCCTGGCAAGGCGGGTCGCGGCCGCGCGCCGACGCCATCGTCACGCGATCGGAAGGTCTCGCGATCGGCGCCACCGCGGCCGACTGCGGACCGGTCCTGTTCGTCGACCCCGCCGCGCGCGTGATTGGCGCGGCGCATGCGGGGTGGAAGGGCGCGCTATCAGGCATCCTGGAATCCACGGTCGCCGCCATGGAAAAGCTCGGCGCCGAGCGCGGCGGCATCGTCGCCGCCATCGGTCCGCTGATCCGCCAGCACTCCTACGAAGTCGGCGGCGAATTCGTCGAACGCTTCATCGAGGCCGAGGCCGAGAACGGGCGCTTCTTCATCCCCTCGGCGCGCGAGGGCCATGCGATGTTCGACCTCGCCGGCCTGATCCGGATGCGGCTGGAAAACGCGGGCATATCAGTGATCGACGACACCGGCATCGATACCTATTCCGACGAGCGCTTCTTCAGCTACCGCCGCTCGGTGCATCGCCAGGAGCCGGATTACGGCCGCCACGTGCATTCGATCGCGCTGGAGCGCGAGTGACGTCGCGCGGCTGCGACAAGATGCGAGGGGTCGAATGTTCGGCCGCCGTCATCACCACTTCGCCCTGGCGATCGCGGCCCTGACCAGTTCGAACGCCGCCCACCACGTTTTCGGACTGATCAGTCTTTTCAGGATATGGACAGGATCGCCACGCCGCGCCACGACGTAGTCGATCGGCACCCGGAGGTAGGCCAGTGTGCGCAGGGCCGGCCAGTCGATGTCGCGGCGAAAATTGGCCATCGCATGCGCCCGCGGAGCGTGAGCGAGATCGGGCGGCGCAGCCTGCCCCAGCAACACCTCGGCGAATTCGAGGTAGGTCGCCAGCACCGGTTCCTTGCCGATACTGCAAAAGCGATGATCGAGCTCGGACCAATCGATCATGTTCTCATACCGCTTGCGAACCATCGCCAGATCCAGCAGCTGCCGCAACTCGAACTTGCCCCAGCGGTAGTTCGCGTGATTGAGCTGGTCGTGCACGATGTTGTGCGCGACGGTTCGCGTCGCATCCGGCAAGCGAACGCGCACGTCGTGAAACTGAAACGGCAGCGCATTCATCACGAACCACGATGCCGGCACGATCGCATCGTTAGGGGATAGCGAGAGTTCGGTATGCAACTCCACGCAAGCGCCAGTGTCGCTCTCGCGCAGCACCGGCAGATGATGATGCGCCGCGTCCCATTTCGCGTCCGCAGCCGCGTCGAACCCGATGCGCATCAGCGCCGACGCCGCGTCGGACGACCGGTCGGCTGGAATCAGGAGGTCGAGATCCCCGAGAAAGCGCAGCGTTGCCGCGGGATAGACACCATCGACCAGGCGAGCCGCTCCCTTCAGCAGCAACGGCTCGATGTCGATGGCGTTGAGCGCGGTGACGACGCGGACGAGCGCCTCGGTCAGACGCTCGTTGCGCCGGCCGTTGAGCGTCAACGCCGCGTCGAAATAGTCGCGGATTTCAGGCGGAAGGTCGGACCGGTCCCGCAGGCACCAGGCGAGCGCCGGCGTGACGTAGTGATGGCTGCTGGCTTCGACCAGCAGCTTCCAGTCGACAGCGGCGGCCGGATCGGGTGGCGCTCCGCCGAGCAGCCCTGCCCGAAGATGCCCGCACATCGCGGCGAAGGCGTCCCACCGTTTCACCGCAGGATACTCTGGATCAGCCGCACGCCATCGTCGAGTTCGCCATAGGTCATGACGTGAGCAGGAGTGTCGTTCAGCCACGTCAGGAATGCGCTCACGCGGGCCTCCGTGACCGGATAGCCCAGCCAGATCCGGTCGGCGAGCAGCCGTTCGACGGCATCGAAGGCGGATATCCGGTGCGTATCGGCCGGAGCCCCGGCGACAAAACGCGGAAACACCAGCGCGCGCATTTTTACGGGTGCCGCATCCCATGCGCTGTCGGGGGGAACCAGCAGGCGCGCCTCGAGACCCTTGGTGCGATAGTGTGGCGCCTGCGCCAGTTCCGGATGGCGCGCGGAAACGGCGTCCTGGCTGCCCGGCTTGATACTCAGCGGCAGCGGCCAGGGCATCATCGCGCCATCGGGCGCAGACAGCGCGATCATGTCGTCGGCCAGATAGTCGAAGCCGGCTTTCAGGAGGCCTGCCGCCAGCGTGCTCTTGCCGCTTCCCGATGGACCGGCGAGCCCGATTCCCGCGCCGTTTCGCGCGAGCGCGGCGCCGTGGATCAAAGCGAGCCAGTCGACGTTGTCATGAACGCGCTCCAGCACGGCCTGTTGAAGCGCGCCTGCCAGCTGGCCGGCATCGCCGGTGCGGATGCGTTCGAAGCCATTCTCGATCAGCAGCAGTTCGTTGCCGGGAGCGCTTCTGATCTCGAGGCGCGTGTGGGGTCGCACATCCGGGGTTTCGAGATGCGCGAACAGCGAGCGGACGGTCGGCGCCACGCCGTTCTCGACCGCAAACTGGATCACGGTCCCGCGAATAGTGCAGGTCCATTCCGAGACCCCTCCCGGCTGGCGCACGCCCCCGGCCGCCGCCGGCGCCGATCGGAGCCGCGCTCCGGCGCGCTCGCCACCGTCGAGAAGACCGAAGTCATGCCATTGGTTCAGGATGGCCGACACATCGTCTCGCGCGCGCGATGCGGGAATTCCCCACCACCCCGCATACTCGCTTATCAGGACATCGCCGGATCGCCCCGCGGCGATCAGGTCCCACACGTGACGCGCGGCCTCGTTGAAGGCAAACAGGGATCGGGACGAAGTATCGAGCAACAGCAGGCCGCCATCGAGCGCAAACCGGCGAACCGAGGGCGCAACCCGCGCATCGCGCATGGCCGGCTTCAGCTTGCCACAGCAGCCTTGCTGCTCAACAACAGAGCCAGCATCGCCGGCGCGGTGTATTTGGCGAGCCGCAGAACCGCATCACGACGGTTCTGATCGGTCTCGGCACCGGCCTGATCGGCCCTGGTCCCGCGCGCGCTTGGCTTACCATCCGTATCCATTGAAATCCCCTTGCCACGGCATCCGAATTCAGCTCGCGGCCATGGCTTTGTCGCTTACCAGCAAAGCCAACATCGCAGGCGCGGTATATTTGGCGAGCCGGACCATCGCGTCGCGACGGCCCTGATCGATATCATTCCGTACCTGATCGGCTGACTGGTCGACCGGGCTACGCTCGTCATCGGTACGCATGTTCAGTCCATGATCTCTTGTCCGCCAGCTTCGGTTACCCTCGAGCGGCAGGCTTCGCAAGGGAGCAGTCAGCATGCCCACGGCCCGGGGTCCACCCTAGACCTTAACACATTTTAACGATATCGCTGGGCACGATGAGGGACACTCTCGCACCCCTGTTCCGGACCAGACCCGCGCGCGCCGTTGCCGCGGCGGCGTGGCTCGCGCTCGCCTGCGGGCTCGGCGGCTGCGCCAGCGGCGGTGCCCCGAGCGGCGGCTCGTTTGCGATGACAACCGGCAGCGGGCCCACGGTGGCGTTCGAATCGATCGACGGCCCGCCGCCCCAAGTATTCGAGCGGATGGTCGGCGTGCTCGACAGCGAATCCAAGCTGCGCAATCTCCAGATCGTCTCCCGCGAGGGGGCTGCCTCTTATCGGGTCCGCAGTTACCTCGCCGCCCAGGTCAGCCGCGGCCGCACCACCATCGCCTGGGTCTGGGATGTCTATGACCGCGACCAGCAACGCGCGCTACGGCTGTCCGGCGAGGAACCGGCCGGCAAGGCCGGACGCGACGCCTGGGCCGCCGCCGACGATCTGATCTTGCGGAAAATCGCGCAGGCCGGCCTTTCCGGCCTCACCGGCATGATCAACGGAACACCGCCGGCGGAAGCGCCGCTGCCCGCCCCGGCACCCGTCCGGCGCGGCCCGGCGGTGGCAAGCGGCACCGCCTCCGTTTCGGACGGCTTTACGGTCAGTTCGCTCGGCAGCGACAGCTCCCTCGGTTACAGCAGCCGTTAACGAAAAACGCCCCGGGACCTGATTTTGCGCAGGAAAACCCGAGAAAACCTGATTCGACGGTTGCCAGCCGGATACCCTCCTTGATATCACCTCGCTCGTCGAAACGCGCCGGTTCCGTGGGTATTCCAAGATGCTGAACATTGTATCCAGCAAGGCGCGAGGAGAGGCCCTGATGTCGGCCAAGAACGGCTCCATCAAGCTCGTCGCGGGCAATTCCAATCCTGTTCTCGCCAACGAAATCGCCCAGCAGCTGGGCCTGCCGCTGACCAAGGCCGTGGTGCGGCGCTTCGCCGACATGGAAATCTTCGTCGAGATCCACGAGAACGTCCGCGGCTCGGACGTCTACATCGTGCAGTCGACGTCGTTTCCGGCCAACGA
Organism: Bradyrhizobium ivorense; assembly: GCA_943369715.1. Lineage (GTDB taxonomy): Bacteria > Pseudomonadota > Alphaproteobacteria > Rhizobiales > Xanthobacteraceae > Bradyrhizobium > Bradyrhizobium ivorense_A. The sequence goes on along the minus strand of CALROE020000174.1, from coordinate 627 downwards.
CCACCTGATGGAACTCTTGATCATCACCGATGCGCTACGCCGCGCTTCCGCGCGCCGCATCACCGCCGTCATCCCCTATTTCGGCTACGCCCGGCAGGACCGCAAGGTCGGCTCGCGCTCGCCGATCTCGGCCAAGCTGGTCGCCAATCTGATCACCCATGCCGGCGTCGACCGCGTCATGACGCTCGACCTGCATGCCGGGCAGATCCAGGGCTTCTTCGACATCCCGACCGACAACCTGTTCGGCGCCCCGCTGATGTCGCGCGACATCAAGGAGCGGCTCGACTACAAGAACGCCATGGTCGTCTCGCCGGACGTCGGCGGCGTGGTCCGTGCCCGCAACGTCGCGCAGCGCCTTGGCTGCAACCTCGCCATCGTCGACAAGCGCCGCCCTAAAGCCGGCGTCTCCGAGGTCATGAACATCATCGGCGACGTCGCTGGCCACGACTGCATCCTCATCGACGACATCGTCGACTCGGGCGGCACCCTCGTGAACGCCGCCGAAGCCCTGATGAAGGCCGGAGCCCGCAACGTCAGTGCCTACATCACCCATGGCGTGCTCTCCGATCAGGCGCCGATGAAGGTCGCCTCCAGCAAGCTCAAGGAGCTGGTCGTCTCCGACTCCAT
>CALROE020000173.1:0-6746 GCA_943369715.1 Bradyrhizobium ivorense | reverse complement strand
GCCCTCGCCCTGCGGCACGAAATAGCTTTCCAGGCCATAGCGCACACCGACGGCGTTGGTTCCGAGCTTGCAATCCCGCGTCCCGGCTTCGTTCAGCCGGCAAGTCGAGCTGGCCGTCACAAACCCCGCGATGACGATGTCGTTCCCGGTGACCGCAGGGCGCTCCGCCGAGATGGCGACGGCTTTCGCCTTGTTGTTTGCGTCGGGGCGCAGGGTCACGAACACCTGCTGTCCCCGCTTGAAAGAGGTCGCGAGATTCGACTCCACGTTGACCGTGCCGATCTGATAGGCGAGCACGACGTAATCGCCGCGAAACAGATCGCGCGGATCGACCGGCGCGATCTCGAGCCGCACTTCCTGCCCGTTTCGCAGGATCGCCGCGCGCGGCAGGATCATGGCCAGGATCAGTCCACAGAGCGCCAGCGCGGCAAGGAGATAGCGCAGCAGCAACGGCACGCGAGCGATGATGTTGTCCAGCACAGGCATCAGGCTGCACTCCCTGATGGTGTGTCGACGCCGGGTCTCGTCCAGTTGGCCAGTTTGTGCGCACCCGCCGCCAGCACCAGCAGTGCCACGCCGGCAGCGAGGAAGAACAGCGACTGGCTCAGCAGCGTGCCGATGGTTTGCCAGAGCAGGATCATGATCGACACACCGAACACCGCGTAGCCGACGACGATGAATGTCCTGAGACCGACCAGAAGTCCGCCCGCAATCAACGCCACGGCGCTGACGAAGACGGCGATGGAGACGAGCGCGCGGCGGAGAACATCGGCTCCCGCCAGACCGGCGAACATCACCGGGATCATCAGGCCGACGGCACAAGCTGCGATGATGACGAGCCTGCCGCTGTCGCGTTCACGCGCCAGCACCGCGAAGGCCGCCAGTGCGGCCAGCGCCGCGCCATAGGCCGGATAGACGGCGGAAGTAGCGTCATGCACGCCAAGGCGAGACTTTTCCAGGACCAGCGCGATTTCGACGCAGAGCAGTATTCCGAAGACCAGTGCTCCCCACGGCAGCAGTGCCTTGATGGCGGCGGGCCAGCCCCGGTCCAAAGCCAATAGTCCGATCGCGATGTAGGCGGCCGAAATCGCGAGGCCTCCATCGACCAGGTTGAAGAAAACCTTGGCGCCGCCCTGGGGCATCAGCAGCGCCCACAGCCAGACGCTCAGCGCCAGAACGGCCGCGTGCGCGAGCAGCCGATGCTCGCGGCCCAGCGCCAGCAGCAGGCCCGGCACGAACAGCAGCAGGAAAGACCAATGGACTTCGCGAAAATGCGCCGCCTCAAACCTTCCCCATGACCACGACGTCATCGCCACGAAGGCAACGACAAGCGGGCCGCTCTTGCCGGTCAGCGCGGCCGCAATCAGTCCACCGATCGCGACCAGCATCGCACCGGCCGGCCAGTCGCCGGGCAGGTGATACATCTGGCCCACGAGCGCAATGCCGGCGCCGAAGCACAGCGTGGCGAATGTAACAGCCGCATCGGCCGCGGCCGGGTGGTCGCGCCGCTGCAACAGCAGGGCAGGGAAAAAACAACCCGCAATGATCGTGAGAATGCCGACAAGCCGCACCAGCCTCGGAATTTCCTGCCAGTTCGCCGCCACGAAAGCACTGACGCTGGCCGCCAGCATCAACGCGCCGAGCATGGCGAAGATGCCGGGAAGGCGTGACTTGGCCTCGTCGCTGAACCGTGCCGTGCGGATGGCTTGCGCGGCGTCGCCCGAGATCACCCCCGCGGCGACCCACTTGACCAGGTCCGCTTCGAGCTGTTGCCGATAGCCGCGTTCGAACACTCGTTATCCTTGCTTGCCGCGCAGACGCCTTGCAACGCTCGGTGCTGAACATCGGATAGCGGTAAGACGCGGCAAAGGCCGCCGCGGTTCAGCGATGGACCACAAACAACAAAGCCGCCCATGGGGCGGCTTGTCGTTAGATCGCTTTGCCAATTTAGAAATTCTGGAGCGGGCGAAGGGATTCGAACCCTCGACCCCGACCTTGGCAAGGTCGTGCTCTACCACTGAGCTACACCCGCATCCGAGAGATTGGCGGCGCACGCGCCGGCAACGGGCAGAGCTATGCCAAATGCCGCCCGTGAATGCAACAGCCCGCGCGAGGCCAAAGAGCGTCAAGCAAGGCCGGGAATCGGGTCGAGGAGGGGATCTCGGCGGCATTTCGCGACATTTCCGCCCGAAAGCCCCCGGTTCGGGTTCCGCCGATTGCAAATCGGCCGTCCAGGGGCCAATTAGGGCACAGACCGTGCTAGAACAGCCCCCAATCCGAAAAAACATCAGACGAGGATCCCCCGTGACGATAATTGAGCAGGGCAGCGGACCGGCGCCCCAGGCGGCGCCCGATTTGATCAAGGAAACCACCACCCAGACCTTCGTGAAGGACGTCATCGAGGAATCGAAGCGCCAGCCGGTGCTGATCGACTTCTGGGCGCCGTGGTGCGGCCCCTGCCGCCAGCTCACCCCGATCATCGAAAAGGCGGTCCGCGCCGCCAAGGGCAAGGTCAAGCTGGTCAAGATGAACATCGACGAGCACCCGGCGATTCCGGGCCAGATGGGCATCCAGTCGATCCCGGCCGTGATCGCCTTCGTCAACGGCCAGCCCGCCGACGGTTTTATGGGCGCGGTGCCGGAAAGCCAGGTCACCGCCTTCATCGACAAGCTGACCGCGGGCATGCCGGGCGCCGGCGAGCCCAATATCGCGGAGATCCTCAAGGAAGCCGAAGCCGTGCTGACCGAGGGCGACGCCGCCACCGCGGCGCAGATCTATGCCGAGGTGCTGGCGGCGGATGCCACCAACATCGCGGCTCTGGCGGGCCTGGCGAAATGCTACGTCACGACAGGCGCCATCGATCAGGCCAAGCAGACCATCGCCATGGTGCCGGAATCCAAGCGCAACGACGCCGCGGTCAAGGCGGTGCAGGCTTCGATCGATCTGGCCGAGCAGGCCAAGGCGGTCGGCCCGGTCACCGAACTCGAACAGAAAGTCGCCGCAAACCCGCTCGATCATCAGGCCCGATTCGATCTGGCCACCGCGCTCAATGCCGGCGGCAAGCGTGCCGAGGCGACGGAACAGCTGCTCGCCATCGTCAAGAAGGACCGCAAGTGGAACGAGGACGGCGCGCGCAAGCAGCTGGTGCAGTTCTTCGAGGCGTGGGGCCCGGCCGATGAAGCCACCATCGAGGGGCGGAAGCGGTTGTCGACGATCCTGTTTTCGTAGCGCGCGATAAGCACCGGGGCGGCCAATGCCGATCAATGCCGAATACCGCGGACCCGGCGACCTTCCCGAGGTGATCCCGGTGTTTCCGCTGCCGGGCGCGCTGTTGCTGCCGCGCGGCCAGATGCCGCTCAACATCTTCGAGCCGCGCTACCTTGCATTGGTCGACGACTCGCTGCGCGACGGCCACCGGCTGATCGGAATGATCCAGCCGGATTTTGCCCACTCGCGCGACGAGGCGAAGCCGGCGCTGTTTCGCGTCGGCTGCGTCGGGCGCATCACCCAGCTCGCCGAGGCCGGCGATGGCCGCTACATCCTCGAACTGACCGGCATCTCGCGCTTCAAGGTGATCGAGGAACTGACGGTGCTGACCGCGTACCGGCAATGCAAGGTGGACTACTTCCCCTATCTCGACGATTTCACCGCGCGCAAGGGCGAGGAAGAGGTCGATCGCGAGGCGCTGCTGAGGGTGTTGACCGACTTTCTCAAGGCCAACAATCTCAAGGTCGACTGGGAAGGCGTCGAGAGCGCCCCCAACGAGGCTCTCGTCAACGCACTGGCCATGATGTCGCCCTACGGCGCGCCGGAAAAGCAGGCGATGCTGGAAGCCCCCGACCTCAAGACCCGCGCCGAAATCCTGGTCGCAGTGACCGAGATGGACCTGGCCAAGAAGCGCACCAGCGGCGATACCGGGTTGCAGTAGCCGCGGTCACGCGGCCCGGACCGTTGCGAGGAACTTGCCTACCTCCAGCTTGAGCCGGTTGCTTTCGGCCGACAGCGATTGGGCGGAGGAGAGCACCTGCGACGAGGCGGAGCCGGTTTCGGCGGCGCCGCGGTTGACCTGGGCAATGCTCGCCGCCGTCTGATTGGTCCCCTCCGCGGCCTGCTGCACGTTGCGCGAAATCTCGTTGGTCGCAGCGCCCTGTTCCTCCACCGCTGCCGCGATGGCCGCGGTGACCTGCGAGATATTGCCGATCGTGGTTCCGATGTCCCTGATGGCGGTGACGGATTCGGCAGTTGCCGACTGGATTTCGGCGATCTGACCACCGATCTCGCTGGTGGCCCGCGCGGTCTGCGCCGCCAGTGCCTTTACCTCGGAAGCCACCACGGCAAAGCCCCGTCCCGCTTCGCCTGCTCGCGCGGCCTCGATGGTGGCGTTGAGCGCCAGCAGATTGGTCTGGCCCGCGATGCTGGTGATGAGTTCGACGACGTCCCCGATCCTCGCGGCGGCGGTCGTCAGCTTCTTGATCCGGGCGTCGGTTTGCTCGGCCTGCAGCACGGCATCCTGCGCGATCCTCGCGGAGCTTTCGACCTGCCGGCCGATCTCGCCGATCGATGACGCCATCTCCTCGGTGGCGGCCGCGACCGACTGAACGCTGGCGGAGGCCTCTTCGGACGCGGAAGCAACCACGACGGACAGCTGCTGCGTCGAATCGGCGGTTTGCGTCAGCGTCCCGGCAGAGGCTTCGAGTTCGGTGGAGGCAGATGCGACGGTTTCGATGATCTCCCCAACGGCTGCCTCGAATTCTCCCGCAAGCTTGTGCATGTCCGCCTTGCGCTGGAAGGCAACACGCGCTTCGCCATCCTTGCGTTCTTCCCGGTCGAAGCCGAGTTTCGCCTGCAGCGCCTGCAGGTTTCGCAGCGCGATGCCGATCTCGTCGTCCCGTTCCACGATGACACGGCTGTTGAACCGGCCCTGGGCGATTTGTGTCATGATGCCGTTGAGCTGCGCCAGCGGCCGGCCGATCGCCCGTATCGTCGCAATGGCCAGCAGCGCTCCAAGCAGCAGGCCGAGGCCCAGCGCAGCGACGGCGATGACGTTGGATATCAGGTAGGTTCGCTCGGCCAGATCATGTTCAGCCTTGGCTTCCTTAACCTGAAGAGCGACCAGCTTGTCGAGGTCGGCCTTGGCGGAGGCGAACAGCCGGGCTGCTGTGCCGGTCATGTGCGTATTCAGCTCGTCGAATTTGCGCTCGGCCAGCAAAGCGAGGCCGGGCTTCAAGCCCTGCTCGACATATTCCTTTCGCTTGGGAGCGAACGAGTCGGCCAGCAGCTTCTCTTCGGGCGTCAGATAGGTCGCCATATATTCGGCCCAGGCCTTGCTGATGGCCTCGGCGTTTCTCGAAACGGAGCCGGCGACGTCTCCGGCGGGCTGGCCCGTTCGGGCGTTCGCGACGGCGCCATACAGCACCAGCGAATTCTCCTTCATCCGGTCGTTGATGTCGAACAGCTGCGCAAGCGGCACCGCGCGATCCTCATAGATCGATTTCGCCCTTTGATTGATCTGGTTCATGGCGAACAGCCCGATGGCGCTAACGATCAGGGCCGCCGCGGCCAGCATCCCGACGAGGGTAACGAGGCGGGCCCTGAGGGTTCGGGTGAACGGCGCGAACATGTCGGCCACCGACCGCTTGCGGATCACGCCGGCTTCAACCCTGTACGCCTTCGCCTTGTTGGCGCGGAACAGTTCATAGACCCGCTCCGCCTCTTCGCGCTGATCGGCCGGAAGCCTGGACCGGATCGACATGTAGCCGGTGACTTGACCGCCTTCGAAGATCGGCGTGGCGCTTGCCAGCACCCAGTAGAAGTCGCCGTTCTTGCGGCGATTCTTCACCGCTCCGGCCCACGGCTTGCCGGCCTTCAGCGTGTCCCAGAGGTTTTGAAATGCCTCTGGCGGCATGTCGGGATGGCGAATGATGTTGTGCGGCTGGCCCATCAGCTCCTGTTCGGTGAATCCTGATGCGGCAACGAACTGGTCGTTGAAGTAGGTAAGTCTACCTTTGATGTCGGTCTTCGAAACGATCAGGGTGTCGTCCGTGATCGGATACTCAACGCCGGTGACGGGCAGGTTGGTGCGCATCTTTGCATTCCTGGTGAGGTTATTTGGGGTCGGCACGGATGGAAGGTGGCCGCATGGCCTAGAGTTTCAGCGCCATTTCTCGGGCGAGCTGCAGCAGCTGCTCTACAATGGTGACCTGAGCACCAAGGTTCTTCTTCAACGCGGGATCGTTCGTTCGCTCCGCTATCTGCCGGGCATGCTGCGCCCCTAGATCGAGCAGCTGGATGCAACGAAGGATTTCTTCCCGTGCTTTGGACTGAATGCCGATGATCCGGGATTGCAGTTCGGCGACGTCGGCCTCATCGAGGTATGGCGGGGGGGCGCCCGGCGATACTCGCGCGCATCGCGCCGCTCGCAGGCTAACTACATTTGACATTGGTGGGGATCCGTCGGTGTCGAGAAGATCGCTCCGCATTGAGCGATCGACGACAACCTAGTTCGGTCGGGTTAGCGGCGGCTTAGACCGAACGATGACGGTACAGCCGGATTCTGCCAAAGCGGGAAAGGCAGCATTAACCGGTCACCGGGCCGCGTGGCGGTATCAGGTTATCGAAGGCACGATTTGAATACCTTCGCGCCAATTCGCAGCTGCACAATCCCCGATTGTTGAAGGATGGATGAAGCAAGTGTACTCATCATATAAATGCCGACTCTAAACCGACCTGGTTCGCAGAATGCCTTC
>CALROE020000172.1:0-6767 GCA_943369715.1 Bradyrhizobium ivorense | reverse complement strand
GGCCACCACGCAATTCGGCGGCGTGCCGGTCTGACCCGGGGGACAGAATCTCCTGTTGCCGAACACCTGTCCGATCTGCGGACGGTCCTGATTGCCGCCGAGGATCCCGAGCGCCACGCCGCCGATCATTAGCGGCACAACTCGCGCGATCGAGGGCACGCAGGACAGCCGGGGATAATCGCCCCAGGCAACGAAGCCGATCGGGCAGTAGCAGGCGGGATAGCCGCGCCGCGACATTTCCACCACACCGCCGCGGCAGGTCAGGTCGCTCATGCAGGCGCCGCCGGGGCCCATTTGCCATGGCGGGCAGCTGCCGCCATCCCACTGGCATTCCCCGACATCTTCCGACCACGCATAGCCGCGCGGACAGACCAGCGGCCGCGACCTCTCCGAAGCCCGGCAGGACGAGCCGGTCCAGTAACCACCGAGTTCGCGGCAATTGGCGAGCGCGGCATCATAGGCGCTGTTGCGCGGTGCTGCGGCAACCACCGCACGGCCGGCGGGACCGACCTGCCAGTGGCTGAGATTCTCCTGGTCCTGGCGATAGTCATCGACCAGCGCCGGCGAGCCGCCGACAGCGATCAGGAAGCGATCCGTCTCGCGGTTGCGAAATTGCACGAACGACGTGCCGTCGACCGGCTCAAAGCTCCAATGGGCTTCGTCGGCATTGGCAGGCGCTGATGTCGCGCGCAATTTGCCGTTGACGTCGGTGAGGTAGGTCTTCTTCCACTGGTTCCTGATCCGCACGAAGGGAGAGCCCGGCACGGCCTCGAAGCTCCACTGGCCGCTTTCCCATTCCGGCTTGGCGCTGATGACTTCGACGGTGCCGGAGGCCTGGCTATTGAGCGCCGTGGCGGCGTTGATGCGCGGCGCGATGCGATAGTTGCCCCTGAGCTGGAATTGCTCGATCGGGGAAACCCGCGGCAGTTCAGCCATGGCGGCTTGCGGCGGTGCGGAGGCAACGGGCGGCGGCGGAAGCTGCGGGGCGACCTGGGCTTGTACGACCGGCGCTTGTACGACCGGCGGCGGCGCGATCAGCTGCTGCACACCCGGCGGCGGCGGCGCCAGCTGCGCGGTCGCGACCCCGCCGACATCGATGGTGACCGGCTCCGCGGTGGCAGTGATGGCAAATAGGCATTTTTCCGCGTCGTCGGTCACAACCCAGGAATGGCCGGTGGAGGTGGTCTGCCGCAGCAGATTGCCGCCCTCGATCAGGCCGTTGAACTTGCGATCGCCGTTCGGATCGATCCAGTACAGACGCCGGCGTTCCGTGGAAGCGTTGCGGAACGCCAGTTCGACCGGGCCGCCGGCCTGCACCGATTTCAGGCTGCTCTCGGCGCTGCAGTCCAGCGACTGCGCCGCGCCCGGCGATGCCGCAAACAACGTCGCCGCGCCGAGCGCGACCAGAACAAGCGCCGTTTGCGCGAAAGGCAGGATCCTCTGCCGGATCAGATCGATACGATGTCGCTGCGAAATCGGGGATGCATCATGCGTCGTTCGCGCCAATAAATTGATCATGACCGAATTCCTCAAAACAATCCCTCAAGCCTCGCAAACTTCGATAGCGCGGAGCAACGGGCAGTTCCCGATCTGGCGTAAATTGCACTAGTATTGGCAGAGTCTGTCCGACTAGGATGCGAAAGCCCGGCCGGCGATTTCAGGCAATGCATTTTTGACAAGACCTTTGTGACACGGAATCGATTGTGAAGAGCGAAACAGAGACCGCCGATCCGCCGCCTGCCGACGACGCGCCGCGGCGCATTGTGATGCTGATCTATCCGGGCGTGACGCCGCTCGATGTCGCCGGCCCCCTGCAGGTGTTCGGGGTGGCGAACTTCCTCCGGCAGCAAAAGCTCTACGACCTGATCACGGTGGCGCCGACCGCTGACCCGGTGCCCACGCCGGTCGGCTTCGCTTTTCTGCCGGCCTGCGCGATGACGGCGCTGCCGCTGCCGGTCGATACTTTGCTGGTTTCGGGCGGCGGCGGACCGGACGCCGGCACCGACCCCGCGATTCTCGACTGGCTCCGGCGCACGACGCCGAAGGCACGCCGCTTCGGCTCGATCTGCACCGGCGCGTTTGCACTCGGCGCCGCCGGACTGATCGACGGCAAGCGGGTCACCACGCATTGGGCATTCGGCGCGGAGCTCGCGCGGCGCAATCCGAAGGCAAGGGTCGAGGTCGATCCGATTTTCGTCCGCGACGGCAACCTCTACAGTTCGGCCGGCATCTCCGCCGGAATCGATCTCGCCCTAGCGCTGCTCGAAGACGATCATGGCCGGGATTTCGCGCTCAGGGTGGCGCGCTATCTCGTTCTGTTCATGCAGCGATCCGGCGGACAATCGCAATTCTCGGAGCTGCTGCAGGCGCAGATCTCGTCGATCCCCGCGATCCAGCGGGTGCAGCGATGGTGTCACGACAATCTGGCCGGCGACCTGCGCGTTACTGCACTCGCCAGGCACGCCGCGATGAGCGAGCGCAGCTTCATGCGCGCCTTCCGCGAGGGCACCGGCATGACCCCGGCGGAGTTCGTGATGTCGGCGCGCCTGCAGGCCGCGCGCCTGCTGCTCGAGGCAACGCCCCTCGCCCCCAAGGCGATCGCCCAGCGCTGCGGCCTCGGATCGGCCGCCGCGTTGCGGCGGGTGTTCCTGCGCCGCCTGCGCGTCTCCCCGCTGCAGTACCGCGACAAACTCCGCGCACGCGACATCGATGCCGGCGCGGTCCTATTCGGATCGAAGGTGCTTGCCCGCGAAGCGGAACTGGACCACGGACCATAGTCCGACCGATTGCCAGACCGGCAGCGCATAGCCCCCCGGGGCGCTCCGCGCCGGCCGGCCTCGTCTGGCGAAATCATGGGCATGGGCAAAAGTGGTGCCCAGGAAAGGACTCGAACCTTCACGGCCGTTAAGCCACTGGCACCTGAAGCCAGCGCGTCTACCAATTCCGCCACCTGGGCCCGGGCCGGTTAGTACGGATCGGTCGCGCGCTTGTCAAATCGGTTCAACGCCTCCCAAATACGCTGTACAGCGCCGGCCGCTTGGCGTATCGCGAAACGGCGTAATCCCCTGCGATCTCTCGACTTTGACCAAAGGAAAATGGACCCCATGGCATCGAATCTGGACACGCTGGTCACCGTTTTCGGAGGATCCGGCTTTCTGGGCCGGAGCGTGGTCCGGGCGCTGGCCAAGCGCGATTACCGGATCCGGGTCGCGGTGCGGCGGCCGGAACTGGCCGGGCATCTGCAGCCGCTCGGCCGGGTCGGCCAGATCCACGCCGTACAGGCCAATCTGCGCTACCCGGCCTCGGTCGAGGCCGCGATGCGCGATTCCCACGTCGCCATCAACCTGGTCGGCATCCTGGCCGAGGGCGGCGCCCAGACTTTTGACGCGGTACAGGCTTCCGGCGCGGGCGCGATCGCCGGGGCGGCGAATGCCGCCGGCGCACGGATGGTGCATGTCTCCGCCATCGGCGCCGACGAGAATTCACCGGCGCATTACGGCCGCTCCAAGGCGGCGGGCGAAAAGGCGGTGCTGGCGGCCGTCCCCACGGCGACCATTCTGCGGCCCTCCGTGGTGTTCGGCCCCGAGGACCAGTTCACCAACCGTTTTGCCGGCCTCGCCACGATATCGCCAATACTGCCGCTGATCGGCGGCGGCGTCACAAGACTGCAGCCGGTCTATGTCGGCGACGTCGCCACCGCGGTGGCGGATGCCGTCGACGGCAAGACCAAGCCCGGCGCGGTGTACGAACTCGGCGGCCCGGAAGTGCTGACCATGCGCGAGGTGATCGAAATCATTCTCGCCACCATCGAGCGCCGGCGCATGCTGGTGTCGCTGCCGTTCGGCCTCGCCAAACTGCAGGCGCTGTTCCTGCAATTCGCGCCGGGGCCGCTGAAGCTGACGCCGGACCAGGTGGCGCTGCTGCGCTCCGACAATGTGGTGTCGGATGCGGCCAAGGCCGCGGGCCTGACCCTGGAGGGCCTCGGAATTACGCCGGATTCGCTGGAAGCGATCGCGCCGCAATATCTCTGGCGTTTCCGCCGGACGGGGCAATTCGCGCATCGGGGGGCGTGAGACGCGATTCGTAGGGTGGACAAAGGCGCACTTGCGCCGTGCCCACCACCTGCTTCGCGACAAAGATGGTGGGCACGCTTCGCTTTGCCCACCCTGCGAAGTAGCTACCTTCCCATCGCCAGCGCGATCAGCCCGAGCGTGCCGACGATGACGCGCCACCACGCGAACAGCGTAAAACCGTGGCGGGCGACGTAGCCGAGAAACGCCTTGACCACGATCATTGCGGTGACGAACGACACCACGAAGCCGATCGCGACCAGGCCGGCGTGATCCATCGTCATCTCGCCGCGGCTCTTGTAGAGGTCGTAGACGAAGGCGCCGACCATGGTCGGGATCGCGAGGAAGAAGGAGAACTCCGCCGCCGCGCGCTTGTCGGCGCCGAGCAGCATGGCGCCGACGATGGTGGCGCCGGAGCGCGACACGCCGGGGATCATCGCCAGGCACTGCGCGACGCCGATCCAGAGGTACATCGGCAGCGGAAAGGTGGTGGCATCGTGTTCGTGCGGCTCGAGATCGAGCTGATCGACCCAGAGCAGGATCGCGCCGCCGACGATCAGCGAAAAGCACACCACCCACGGATTGAACAGGAATGCCTTGATGTAGCTGCCGGCTGCGGCCCCGACCACGGCCGCGGGCAGGAACGCCACCAGCACGCCGATCACGAACCGGCGCGCGTAGGGATCGGTGAACATGCCGAGCGCGATCCGCCACAATTTGAAAAAATACAGTGCCACGATCGCGAGAATCGCGCCGAGCTGAATCAGGATCGCGAAACTCTTCCAGAACGGGCCCTCGCCAAGATCGAAGAAGCGTTCGGCCAGCAGCAGATGGCCCGTCGAGGATACCGGGATGAATTCGGTGACACCCTCGACGATGCCGAGAATCACCGCCCTCACTGCATCAGACATCATGTGATTGTTCCGTTATGATCGGAATGAGCCGAAAAGCCGGGTTCTTCTCGCTTATTCGCCCTTCTGCCGCAATCGCAAAAAGCGCGAAAACACGGGTTGCCTGATCCGTGTGCTTAGGTAGTTTGGCGCCGCCGCCGCGGTTGATGGATTGTTAAGCGCCGCGACATATTCAAGGCCTGCATGTACACGCTGTTTCACCATCCGTTCTGTCCGCAGTCGCGATTCGTCCGCCTTGTGCTGGGCGAATACGGCCTCGATCTGAAGCTGGTGGAAGAGCGCGCCTGGGAGCGGCGCGAGGCGTTTCTGGCGCTGAACCCAGCGGGCGCCACGCCGGTGCTGATCGCCGAGCGGCTGCCTCCGATTCCCGGCGCCGGAATCATCGCCGAATATCTCGACGAGACCCATGGCGCCGGGCAGGAGGAGCGCCGGCTGCTGCCGACGTCACCGGGCGAACGAATCGAAGTGCGCCGGCTGATGGCATGGTTCAACGACAAGTTTTTCGAGGAGGCCTCCAACCCGCTGGTCACCGAGCGTATCTACAAGCGCTTCATGGACGAGCAGGACGGCGGCGGCGCGCCGGCGGCGGATGTGATCCGCGCGGCGAAGGTAAATGTGCGTTATCATCTGGCCTATATCGGCTGGCTGGCGAAGACGCGGAACTATCTCGCCGGCGACCGGATCACCTATGCGGACCTCGCCGCCGCGGCGCATCTTTCGGCGATCGATTATCTGGGCGATGTGCCATGGAGCGAGGACGACGCGGCAAAGGCGTGGTACGCGCGGGTCAAATCCAGGCCTTCGTTCCGCCCGCTGCTGAGCGAGTGGCTGGCCGGCGTGCCGGCGTCGCGCACCTATGTGGATCTGGATTTTTGACGAGTCTCGTCATGCCCGGGACAAGCCCGGCCATGACGGAGAGTTTGCGCCAAATCCCATGACCTTGACGAACTCAAAAGTCGATACACTGCGAGCCGCACTCACCCGCGAGGCCCGCGCGCTCGGCTTCGACTGCGCCGGAGTCACCGGTCCCGATGCGATCGCGGACGCGGCAAAACATTTTCGCGATTTTATCGATGCCGGCTCGCATGGCGACATGGACTGGCTGGCGGACCGGCCCGAACGCCGCGCCGATCCGCGCGGACTGTGGGCGGATGTGCGTTCGGTGATCATGCTCGGCGTCAACTACGGGCCCGACCGCAATCCGCTCGATATCCTGGAGCAGCGCACGCGCGGCGCGATCTCGGTCTATGCGCAGGGCGACGACTATCACGATCTGATCAAGAAGCGGCTGAAGGCGCTGGCGCGCTGGCTGGTCGCGGCATCCGGCTGCGAGGTCAAGGTGTTCGTCGACACCGCCGCCGTGATGGAAAAGCCGCTGGCGCAGGCGGCGGGACTGGGCTGGCAGGGCAAGCACACCAACCTGGTGTCACGCGAATTCGGCTCCTGGTTGTTCCTAGGCGCGATCTTCACGACGCTGGAGTTTTCGCGCGACGCGGCCGACGTCGATCATTGCGGCTCATGCCGGGCCTGCCTCGATATCTGTCCGACCTCGGCATTCCCCGCGCCCTACAAGCTCGATGCACGGCGCTGCATTTCCTATCTGACCATCGAGAACAAGGGTCCGATCCCGCGCGAGTTTCGCAAGGCCATCGGCAACCGCATCTATGGCTGCGACGATTGCCTGGCCGTGTGTCCCTGGAACAAATTCGCGCAAACAGGGCGCGAGACCAAACTCGCCGCGCGCGACGAGTTGCGCGCGCCCGCGCTGGCAGAACTGGCGCGGCTC
>CALROE020000171.1:0-6771 GCA_943369715.1 Bradyrhizobium ivorense | reverse complement strand
CGCTCGACGAAGGACGAGCCCTGGTAGCGCAGATAGCTTTCGACCTGGAAGTCGGCGTCGAACGAGAAGGTCGGCAGGTCGCGGTCCTGCATCCGCCGCCCGAACTTGCGATGCAGCGCCGCGTCCGACAGATAGGTGATATGCGCGGCCATCCGCGCCACGCCGAGGCCGCGATGTGGATGGGTGCCCTGCTCGAAATAGCGCCCATGGTGCCATTCCGGATCGGCCATCACGGCCTGCCGGCCCAGCTCATGGAACGCGATGTTCTGCGCCGAATGCCGCGTGCTGCAGGCGATCGCCAATGTCGAGAACACCCGCTTGGGATAGGCCGCCGTCCACTGCAGCGCCTGCATGCCGCCCATCGAGCCGCCGACCACGCAGAACAGCGTATCGATGCCGAGGCGATCGATCAGCATGGTCTGCGCCCGCACCATGTCGGGAAGGGTGATGATCGGAAAGTCCAGTCCCCACACCTTGCCGGTGGCGGGATTGGTCGAGGCAGGGCCGGTCGAGCCCATGCAGCCGCCGATCACGTTCGAGCAGATGACGAAATATTTTTCGGTATCGAGCGGACGGCCGGGGCCGACCATAGTGTCCCACCAGCCGTGCTTGCCGGTCACCGGATGCACGTTGAAGACATGCTGGTCGCCGGTCAGCGCATGGCAGACCAGAATGGCGTTGGACTTGTCGGCATTGAGTTCGCCATAGGTCTGGTAGGCGATCTGGAACGGCGAAAGATCGATGCCGCAATCGAGCTTCAAGGGCTGGTCCGCGGCGAAGGTCGCCAGCAGCGAAGTCGGATGATCCGCCTCGTGCGCACGGTCTTCGGTATGAACAGGCGGACTTGGTATCGACTGCAAGTTGACCATCATGACCCTCCCCGGGCGGCTTCGAGAGACCACCACGGAAATCAGGCCATAAAAAAACCCGGCCTGAACATAGGTTCGACCGGGATCACGCGTGTCCCCGGCCTGTTTAGCGAATTGTTTAACGTGGCTGCAAGCCGGCCGGCTCAAATGACCACGGAATGGAATAAAGCTAGTCCCGGCCGGGCTCTACGTCAAGACATGGCTTTGGTTAACAGGCGTCCCGGAGGCACCCTTGCGCCGTCTCGAACCATGGGGGAGAACAGCGCTTCCTTCCGCCAGGTTTTGAAGATGTCCAAAACGCCCCCCGCTCCGCCATCGCTCGAAGTGCTGCGCCAGGAGATCGACAGCATCGACGAACAGGTCCACCGCCTGCTGATGGCGCGCGGCGACATCATCGACCGGCTGATCCAGGTCAAGCAGACCCAGGAGGTCGGCTCGGCGTTTCGCCCGGCACGCGAGGCCGCGATGATGCGGCGCCTGGTCGAGCGTCACCGCGGCATCCTGCCGATCGACACCATCGAGAGCATCTGGCGCGTCATCATCTCGACCTTCACCTACGTGCAGGCGCCGTTTTCGGTGCATGCGGATGTTTCCATCGGCGAATCCGCGATGCGGGATTCGGCGCGGTTTCATTTCGGATTCGTGGTGCCCTATGTCTCGCATTTCAGCGCGCAGGCAGCGGTCGAGGCGACCGCCCGGTCGAAGGGCGATCTGGCGCTGGTGCCGGCCGCTTCGAGCCGCACGCCATGGTGGATCGCGCTGGAGGCCGCGGGTGCCCCGAAGATCATCGCGCGGCTGCCGTTCCTCGAGCGCGCCGATCATCCGGCCGCACTGCCGGTGTTCGTGGTGTCGCGCGTCGCCGACAGCGCCATGGTGACCGAGGTCGAGACCTGGAGCGTGCGGGTATCCGGCTGGAATGCGGAAACCGCCCGCGCGCTGTCGCCGCTGGCCGAAATCGTCGCGGTGCCGGACACCGCCTTCGATGGCGCGGCACTGCTGGTATCGATTTCCGGCGCGGGCAGCCTGGAAAAGATCAGGACCGCACTCGTCGAGGCCGGCGCCTCGGTGCGCTCCCAGGCCCTCGTCGGCAGCCATGCAACGCGCTATACGGTGGCCCCGAACAGACCCTAGTCTCGAAAGCCGCCCGATAATCCGGAGTTGAAGATGTCTCGTCCCGTGCCGAATCCCGGCATTCTCGAAATCGCGCCCTACACGCCGGGCAAGAGCCCGGTGCCCGAGCCGGGCCGCAAGGTATTCAAGCTGTCGGCCAACGAGACCCCGCTCGGCCCCTCGCCGAAGGCGATCGCGGCCTACAAGAAGGCCGCCGATCATCTGGAGGACTATCCGGAAGGCACCTCGCGGGTGCTGCGCGAGGCGATCGGCCGCGCCTTCGGGCTCGACCCCAACCGCATCATCTGCGGCGCCGGTTCCGACGAGATTCTCAATCTGCTGGCGCACACCTATCTCAAGCACGGCGACGAGGCGATCTCTACCGCCCACGGTTTTCTGGTGTACCCGATCGCAACGATGGCGAACGGCGCCATCAACGTGGTGGCCCCCGAAGCCGAATTCACCGCCGACGTCGATGCGATCCTGGCGCGGGTAAGCCCGCGCACCAAGCTGGTATGGCTCGCCAATCCGAACAACCCGACCGGAACCTATCTGCCGTTCGACGAGGTCAAGCGGCTGCGCGCCGGACTGCCTGATCATGTGCTGCTGGTGCTCGACGCCGCCTATTCCGATTACGTCTCGCGCAACGATTACGAGATCGGCATGGAGTTGGTGGCGACCACCGAGAATACGGTGATGACTCATACGTTCTCCAAGATTCACGGCCTCGCCGCCTTGCGGATCGGCTGGATGTTCGGCCCGGCCAGTATCGTCGACGCGGTCAACCGCATCCGCGGGCCGTTCAACGTCTCGACGCCGGCGATGCTGGCGGCGGTGGCGGCGATCGAGGACACCGCGCATATCCAGATGTCGAAGGCGCACACCGAGAAGTGGCGCAACTGGCTGACCGATGAAGTGACGAAGCTCGGCTTCAAGGTGACGCCGAGCGTGGCGAATTTCATCCTGATCCATTTTCCGCAGGAAAAGGGCAAGACCGCCGCCGACGCCGATGCGTTCCTCACCAAGCGCGGCCTGGTGCTGCGCGGCCTGCCCAATTACGGCCTGCCGCATGCGCTGCGCCTGACCATCGGCACCGAAGAGGCCAACCGGCTGGTAGTCGACGGCTTGCGCGACTTCGTGGCGGGCAAGTGAGCACAGCACCGATCTTCCAGAAAATCGCGCTGATCGGCTTCGGGCTGATCGGCGGCTCGATCGCGCGCGCCGCGCGGGCGCAGGGACTGGCGGGAGAAATCGTCACCACCGCGCGCTCGGCGAAGACCCGCGCGCGGGTCGAGGAGCTCGGCATTGTCGACCGCGTGGTCGAGACAAACGTCGAAGCCGTAGAGGATGCCGACCTCGTCATCCTCTGCATTCCTGTCGGTGCCTGCGGTCCGGTCGCACAGGAAATTGCGGCCCATCTCAAACCGGGCGCCATCATCTCGGACGTCGGCTCGGTCAAGGGCGCGATCGTGCGCGACATGGCGCCGTATCTGCCCGATGGCGTTCATTTCGTGCCGGCCCATCCGGTCGCCGGCACCGAGCATTCCGGTCCCGATTCCGGTTTTGCCGAGCTGTTCATCAACCGCTGGTGCATCCTCACCCCGCCTGAAGGTGTCGACCCCGAGGCCATCGAGCGGCTGCGCGCGTTCTGGGCGGCGCTCGGCGCCAGGGTCGAGATCATGACGCCGGACCATCATGATCTCGTGCTCGCGATCACCAGCCATCTGCCGCATCTGATCGCCTATACCATCGTCGGCACCGCGGATGAGCTCGCGCAAGTTACCTCCTCGGAAGTGATAAAGTTTTCCGCCGGCGGCTTTCGCGACTTCACCCGCATCGCCGCCTCCGATCCGACGATGTGGCGCGACGTTTTTCTGGCCAACAAGGATGCGGTGCTGGAAATGCTCGGCACCTTCAACGAGGACCTGTCGAAACTCACCCGCGCCATCCGCCGCAACGACGGCGAGGCGCTGTTCGAACATTTTTCACGCACCCGCGCCATCCGCCGCGGCATCGTCGAGATCGGCCAGGACTCGGCCGCACCGGATTTCGGCCGGCCGCATGCGCAATTGGGCAAGAAGGCGGAGTAAGCGCTCCGCTCTCGCAACGTCATTGCGAGGAGCCCATGCGACGAAGCAATCCATGTCGACACACAAAGAAAGATGGATTGCTGCGCTTCGCTCGCAATGACGTTGATAGGTTCACACATGCCTTTGCGATCTCGCGGCTGAATGCACCCGAGGTTTGCTGGAATTTCCTTCACCCTCCAATCAGAGGGCGCAGGGAAAGCCGGGTGCGCGCTGCACCCGCGGTCTCGTGTGCAAAAGGGTAGAGATAGGCGGCACACGAGCATACAGGTGAAGCGGAGGCATCCGGCTTTCCCTGCGCGATGGTTTAAGGCTTATACGTGCTCTCCTCGGTGAGCTCTGCACTTTTGCCACCGTCGCTCGCACGCCTGAGGCCTGCGAACTTGACACCAGCCTTAGGGTGCCGGAACCACACGATTTCGCCATCCGCTTCCGGTGCCCTGGTCAGGAGCTCCATCCGCGTCCACCGCATCCCCGCCCCGCATCGATGACCTTGCGCAACGCCCCTCTCAATGGGACGGGATGACTAACATATAGCCCGGTTTTTAATTCTGATAAACAGAAATATTTTTGTTTCGAGGGCTTGACACAGATTCTGATAATCCGAAGTGATTTGCCCGTCGGGTCGTCACACAGCAATGGGCGCGAGGGTGCCGAAGCCCTTTCCTTTTTGCATTGATGTGGGTCCCGGCTCTGCGGAGCGGCGTGCCGGACGATGCTTCGCATCGCCGGGAGGACGCCGCACCGCGTCCGGGACAGGGATACCTCAAAACAGTGGCGGCACCTGTCCGACCTTCAGCGGGCCGAAAAACACCGCGCCGTCGACGAAGCGCAGCGGAAACGCCCTCGCCTTCTTGCCTTCCAGCACGGCTTCCTTTCCGAGCGCATTGATGCCGGCGGTGACGCCGACATTGGCGTTCTGCTTGACCACCCGGCCGAGACCGGGGATGGCGCGGTCCAGCGCGCCGAGCAGATTGGTGACATCCTGGCTTTTTACCCCGGGCGCGATGCGGTCGAGCGTCGCCTGCGGCACGCCCTCTTCCAGCATTTTTTCGATACCGAGCGCCGGAATCACCTTCTCGATACCGGCCACCGTCATCTGCAATTCGCCGTCGAGCCGGCCGCCAGCGGTGAGGCCGAGGGAGCCGGTGGCAAGCGCGATCAGGTCGCCCTGCTGGATTCGCGACTGCACGATTTCGACCCGCCCGCCGGCAGCCTGGAGTTCGCGAAATCGCTCGGGCCAGGGTTTTGGCTTGAAATCCTGCAATCCGCTCAACAGCGTGCGCACGTCGGCATCGAACGGCACGGCCAGCAGCGGATGCAGTTCCTGCAGGCTGCCTTGCCCGATCTTCAGCACGGTCTCGATGACAGGACGATCCTGCACCGAGCCTTCGGCCAGCCGTCCGTGCAACTCGACCAGTTTGGCGCGCGCAAGCGGCGTCTGCACCGGACCGCTGACGCGGTCGATCGAGGGATCGTCGAACACGATGGTCGCGCGCTGCGGCACGGCCGGCAACCCGACCACGCTGCTGCGCGCCTTGCTCCAGTTCACCATCATCGCCGGCGGCCCGCCGCGATCGGAAATCGTCGCCGGCGCGGTGAATTCCGCGATCAGCAATTTCGGATCCCAGATCTGCGCCACGACAAGGATTTCGCCGAGGCTGGCGGTGATCGGCGCCTGCGTCGCGGCCCGTTCCGCGGTCTGCGCGCGCAGCGACACGCTGGCGCCGCTGCAGCGGACTTCGAGGCGGAACGGGAAGCCCGCCACCGAGCGCTTCGCGCAGTCATAGACCCGGCCGGATGCCGCCTCCTGGGCGCGCCAGGCGTCGGCCTTGACCTCGACCTGCGAGGCGGCAAAGAACCAGAAGCCGCTCCACGCCACCGCGGCGACCAGCAGCAAAACAGGCATGATGAAAAGGCGCCAAAGCGGGCGCCGGCGCGGCGCAGGGGTCATATCAGGCATGCGGGACCTTTGGCGGACGATTTTGTCAATTACGCGGTGGTGCAAACCGCGGTTCAGGCCGTGTTTAAGCCCCCTTGCCCGCCGCGATCAAGTTAACGCGTTTTCACCTCAGCCAAAACTCTGCTAGGCGTGCGCGCGATGCCAGCCCAAATCGTACCCGAAGCGGAATTGTCCAAAGGCGACCTCTGGGTGTTCGGCTATGGCTCGCTGATGTGGCGGCCGGGATTCGAGTTCATCGAGCAGGTTCCGGCCCGGCTGATCGGCGAGCACCGCGCGCTCTGCGTCTATTCGTTCGACCACCGCGGCACGCCGGAAAAGCCGGGCCTGGTGCTCGGGCTCGACCGCGGCGGCGCCTGCCGCGGCGTCGCGTTCCGGGTCGCGGCGAAGCAGCGCGGTGCCACCGTGGAATATCTGCGCAGCCGCGAGCAGACCACCCATGTCTATCGCGAGGTGATGCGTTCGGTCTGGCTCGAGAACGAAGCCCGCGAGCGGGTCAGCGCGCTGGCCTATGTGGTCGATCGCGGCCACGTGCAATATGCCGGACGGCTGTCGCTGGCCGAACAGCTGCGCTTCGTGCAGCAGGGCCACGGCCGTTCCGGCAACAACCGCGACTACGTGCTGGCGACGGTGAAGTCGATCGAGGCGCAGGGTTTTCGCGACGCGCAGCTGCATCAGCTGGCGGCGATGCTGCATGGGGATGCGCATTCTTCACCCTCCCCTGGAGGGGGAGGGTCGACGCGCG
>CALROE020000170.1:0-6812 GCA_943369715.1 Bradyrhizobium ivorense | reverse complement strand
TCGCAGCTGGGGTGCGGGTGAGCCTTGCGTACTCAGAACGCCTTGGGCAGCGATCGTAGCCGGTTGGAGCCAACCGTCGCGTAAATCGCTTCCGATGACGCAATCCGTGGCCAGCCCTCACATTGCGCCACCACTCCCAAACCCCTCGCCATCTCCCGCTTCCCCCGCTAAACTTCCGGGTGCATACCGGGGAAACCACATCCATGACCGACACGCCCGAACCCACCCACGAAAAGCGCCACATCGTCATCTGCTGCGACGGCACCGGCAACGAAATCAGCGAGAACCTTTCCAACGTCCTCAAGCTGTACCGGACGCTGCGCAAGACCGAGAAGACGCATCCGAACCAGCTGGTGTTCTACGATCCCGGCGTCGGCACGCTGGAGCGGCCGGATCCGTTCCATCGATTCAAGCAGAACTTCAATCTGGTGATCGGGCTGGCGTTCGGATACGGGCTCGACGACAACGTGCTCGCCTCCTACCAGTTCATCGTCGAGAACCACCGCGAGGGCGACGACATCTGGCTGTTCGGCTTTTCCCGCGGCGCCTACACGGTGCGGGTGCTGGCGGCGCTGATCCACAAGATCGGACTGATCTCGCTGCCGCAGAACAATCTCGCCGGCTCGGGACTGACCGCCTACAAGCAGTTTTCCACCGACAAGGTCGCCCCCGACCAGAAAGACGACCCGGCGGCGCAGTATGCGCGCATCCTGTCCGTGAAGTGGCCGACCATCAAGTTCGTCGGAGTGTGGGACACCGTCGCCAGCGTGATCGTGCCGCGCTGGGACCGCATCAATCCGCTGAAGGGGCAGTTCAGCCCGTGGAGCCTGGAGCAGCTGGCCTTCGTGCGGGAAAATCCCTCGATCGAGGTTTTTCGGCAGGCGATCTCGATCGACGAGCGACGCCGCATGTTCCGGCCGCAGCCGTGGAAGGCGGGTAAATTCCGGCCGCACCGCTACGCCCCGGAATCCAGATGGACGGACCAGGACAGCGTGCAGGTCTGGTTCGCCGGCGTGCATTCCGATGTCGGCGGCGGCTATCCGGAAAAGCAATCGGCGCTGTCGAAATATCCGCTGCTGTGGATGATCGAGCAAGCCGTCAGGCACGGCCTCAAGGTCGACCGCCGCACCGTCAACCAGCTCGGCTGGGGCCGCAAGCGCAAGGGCAGCCCGTTCGACTATGTCGCGCCGGATTTCCTGCCCTATCCCGACAATCCCAAATCCGCCGCCTGGCAGCCGCACGATTCGATGAACGCCGGCTGGCGCGTGCTCGAGGTGATCCCGAAGAAGGACAAGTACAAGGAATGGCCGGAGCGGAAATCGATGTTCGGCTTCTACATTCCGTGTTGCGAGCCGCGGCTGATTCCCGAGGGCGCGCTGATCCACCAGTCCGCGCTCGACAAGATCGCAGAGGACAAGACCTACCAGCCGGTGAACATCCCGGCGCGGTACACCGCGGTCCCGCTGGAGAGCCCGCCCGCTCCCGGGCTGGCTGATGATGCGAAGCAGGACGACGGGGCGTGATGGGTGACGCTGCTGCTTCAACGTCATTGCGAGGAGCGCTTGCGACGAAGCAATCCATCTACCAACCGGCGCCGCTGCGAAATGGATTGCTTCGCGGAGCCTGTCATCGGGCGCGCATTCGCGCGACCCGTTGGCTCGCAATGACGGATCTCTAGCGCGCCACACCCACACCTGTCATCGCCCGGCTTGACCGGGCGACCCGGTATCCAGAGACGCCAGCGATAGAACCGAAAGGCCACGGCGTACTGGATCGCCCGGTCAAGCCGGGCGACGACAATTTGATCCAAGCCGCGCCGTCCAACGTGCAGCACGATTTCCTGAACCATTTCAACAAATCCATCCCGACGGGCAAATCACTTCCGATTACCAGAAATCATGTCAAGCCCCCTCGCCAAAAATATTTCTGTTTTCCAGAAGTCCCAACCGCGCTATATATCGCCGCATCCCGTCCCATCGAGGGGGGCGTTGCGCAACGTACCAGCGCGGGGCGGGGAAGCGGTGGACGCGGATGGCGCTTCTGACGAGGACGCCTGATGCGGATGGCGAAATCGTGTGGTCCCGACACCCCAATGGCAGGTGTCAAGTTCGCGTCAGGCTGCGCGGGCGACGGTGGCAAAAGTGCAGGGCTCACCGAGGAGAGCACGTATAAGCCGTAAACCACCGCGCGGGGAAAGCCGGATGCTTCCGCTTCACCTGTATGCTCGTGTGCCGCCTGCTTCTTCCACTACCGCACACGAGACCGCGGGTGCAGCGCGCACCCGGCTTTCCCTGCGCCCTCTCGTTATCGAGGGCGAGGCGACGCACGCAAACCTCGGACGCTTCGCGCCGCGAGAAGGCGGAGGTGTGGCTTGTCGATGCATCCAATGCCGCCATCGCCCCGCAAATTCCGCTCCACGGACTTTCGTTAAGCCAATCGTAAACAAAATGCCTAAAGATCGAGCTTTGCGATCAAGCCCGATTTTTTGGAGATACCGGATGGCATTTGGAATCACGGGAAGCCGCTTTGCGTTCCTGCGGCTTAATCTCGGGCCCAAGGCCGTGCTCGGCGCGGCGCTGCTGATCGCGGTCAATACCGCGCTGGTGGCGGGCGCCGGCTACTGGTCGCTGAGCCGCGACTTCGACAAAAGCGCGCTCGCCGACATCGACGTCAACCTGCGCACGCTGAGCCTCGCCTTCGGCGAAAGTTTTTCCAATACCAAAGTCGCGCTGAAGGACGGCATCGTCGAGCGCGTCGACATCGCCAAAATGCCGGAATTTTCCGACCACAAGATCGTCGACCGCGCGACCTCCTATGTCGGCGGCGTCGCCACGCTGTTCGTCTATGACGACGCCAGCAAGAATTTCTTTCGCCGCACCACCAATCTGAAAAAGGAAAACGGCGACCGCGCGGTCGGCACCCAGCTCGCGGCCGATCATCCGGCGCAGCCGGTGGTGCGCCGCGGCGAGGCCTACAAGGGCCCGGCGATGCTGTTCGGCCGCCGCTTCGTCACCGCCTATCAGCCGGTGTTCGGCGAGGCCGGCAAGGTGATCGGGCTGGTGTTCGTCGGCATCCCCACCGCGCAGCTCGACGGCATGCTGTCGCAGGCGCTGTGGGCGATGGGCCTGGCCGCCGCCATCGCCGCCCTGATCGTGCTCGCCATCACCATGCTGATCGTGCGCCGCGTCACCGGACCGCTGAAGACGGTGACGCAATCGCTGACCGGGCTCGCCGAGGGCCGCACCGACATCGAGGTGCACCACGCCGGTCGCCACGACGAAATCGGCGCGATCGCCCGCACCATCGGCGTGTTCAAGAACAACCGCCTCGAGCGCCTCAAGCTCGAGGGCGAACGCATCAGCGCCGAAGCGCAGGCGGTCGAGCAGCGCAAGGCCGAACTCAACAGTTTCGTCGACGATTTTCGCGGCCGGATCGGCGGCATCATCGAGCAGGTGCTGAATTCCTCCGGGCAGTTCGAGAAAGACGCGCAACGGCTTTCGGTGACGGCGCATTCCACCGCGGAAATGTCCGGCCGCTCCGCCGACGCCTCGCGCCAGGCTTCCGAACATGTCCGCTCGGCAGCGGCCGCTTCCAGCGAATTGTCGCAGTCGATCGTCGAGATCAGCCGCCGGGTCCAGGAATCCAACGGGGTCGCCACCGACGCGGTGCGGCAGGCCAACGCCACCGACCAGCGGATGGCGGAACTGACGGCGGCGGGCGACCGCATCGGCGACGTGGTCAAGCTGATCACCTCCATTGCCGAGCAGACCAATCTGCTGGCGCTCAATGCGACCATCGAGGCGGCGCGCGCGGGCGAAGCGGGCCGCGGCTTTGCCGTGGTGGCGCAGGAGGTCAAGACGCTGGCCGGCCAGACCGCGAAGGCGACCGACGAGATCTCGTCGCACATCGTCAACATGCAGCATGCCACCGAAGAATCGGTCAACGCCATCAAGGAAATCGGGCTGACCATCGAGCGCATCAGCGGCATCTCGAGCTCGATTTCATCGGCGGTCGAACAGCAGGGCACCGCGACCCAGAGCATCGCGCAGGGCGTCGAAGCCGCCGCCGGCGGCACCCTCGACGTCGCCGACAATATCGAGAAGGTCGCCAAAGGCGCGATCGAGACCGAGACCACGTCAGGCCAGATGCTGAAATCGGCGCAGGAGCTCGCCGAGGTGAGCACGCATCTCAAGGCCGAGGTGGAGAAGTTCCTGGACAGCGTCCGGGCGGCGTGAGGCACTTCCCGTCATTCCGGGATGGTGCACTAGCACCAGACCCGGAATCTCGAGCTTCCGGGTTCGATGCTTCGCATCGCCCCGGAATGACGAGTTACCGCGTCCCGAAACTGGTGGCGCCGAACAGCGCCTTTTGCGTCGAGGGTTGCGAGCGCCAGTATTGCGGCGGCGCCGATACCTCGCCGCCGAGCTCGGCGGCGGCGTGCCAGCCCCAGCGCGGGTCGTAGAGAAAGCCGCGCGCCAGCGCCACCATGTCGGCCTTGCCGGAGGCGACGATCTCCTCGGCCTGCCTGGCCTCGGTGATCAGGCCGACCGCGATGGTGGTGACGCCGGTGGCCTGCTTCACCGCCTGCGCCAGCGGCACCTGGTAGCCGGGCCCGAGCGGAATTTTCTGCAAGGGCGACACGCCGCCGGAGGACACATCGATCCAGTCGACGCCGCGCTTCTTCAGCTCATGCGCGAATTCGATGGTTTGCGGAAGATCCCAGCCGCCCTCGATCCAGTCGGTGGCCGAAACCCGCAAACCCACCGGCTTGTCGTGCGGAAACGCCGCGCGCACCGCGTCGAACACTTCGAGCGGAAACCGCATGCGGTTCGGCAGGCTGCCGCCATACTGGTCGGTGCGCTTGTTGGATATCGGCGAGAGAAACTGATGCAGGAGATAGCCGTGGGCGCAATGCACCTCGACGCCGTCGATGCCGAGCCGCGCGGTGCGCTGCGCCGCCGCCACGAAGGCGCCGCGGATGCGCTTCAGGCCGGAATCGTCGAGCGCGCGCGGCGCCGCTTCGCCTTCCTTGTGCGGCACATCGGAGGGACCCTCGGTCTGCCAGCCGCCTTCGGAGATCGGGATCAATTGCCCGCCGTCCCAGGGCTTGTGGCTGGAGGCCTTGCGGCCGGCATGGGCGAGCTGCATCACCACCGCGGCCTTCGAATGCCTGCGCACCGAGGCCAGCACCGGCTTCAGCGCGGCTTCGGTGGCGTCGTTCCACAAGCCGAGACAGCCCGGCGTGATGCGCCCGATCGCCTCCACCGCGGTGGCCTCGATGCAGAACACCGCCGCACCCGACAGCGCCAGCGTGTTGATATGCGTGAAGTGCCAGTCATTGGCCCCGCCGTTCTCGGCGGAATACTGGCACATCGGCGCCACCATGATGCGATTGGAAAGCGTCAGGCCGCGCAGCGTGATCGGGGAAAACAGGGCGCTCATGGGGGGATTTCCGGATGGGAGAAAAAATGCCGTTCTCATACTCTAGGGGCAGCCGCGGCGATGCCCAACTGCCGGCGATGCAACCCTTACCCTCGCCGGTGGGGGAGGGTAACAAGGATCGCTCCCTTGCCCGCCTTGACTTCGGCGCCTTCTCCCCCGAAACAGCCATCTCCCGCCCGCGACCCCTCCGCGCGTAATGCGAAACGGGACCCCGATTTGCGTCGGACTGCACGCTAAACGATTGAATTTGCGTGCTTTCTCCGCACGCTTGGAAACCGCTTCGCGTCCACGCCGCTTCGTCCCTATATTGTCTAGATGCCGGATCACATGCGCAGCACCTATCTCGATTTCGAAAAGCCCGTCGCCGAACTCGACTCCAAGGTCGACGAACTGCGCGCGCTGGCTGCCACCGGCAGCGACATCGGCGAAGAAATTTCGCGGATCGAGGAGAAGGCTGCGCAGGCGCTGACCGACCTCTATGCCAATTTGACGCCATGGCAGAAGACGCTGGTGGCGCGGCACCATCAGCGCCCGCATCTGACCGATTTCATCAACGCGCTGATCACCGAATTCACCCCGCTCGCGGGCGACCGCAAGTTCGGCGAGGATGAGGCGCTGGTCGGCGGCTTCGGCCGCTTCCGCGGCGAGAGCATCTGCGTGATCGGCCAGGAAAAGGGCGCCACCACCGAATCCCGCATCAAGCATAATTTCGGCATGGCGCGCCCGGAGGGCTACCGCAAGGCGGTCCGGCTGATGGAGATGGCCGACCGGTTCGGCATTCCCGTGCTGACGCTGGTCGATTCCGCCGGCGCCTATCCCGGCATCGGCGCCGAGGAGCGCGGCCAGGCCGAGGCGATCGCGCGCTCCACCGACGCCTGCCTGGCGCTGGGCGTGCCCAATGTCGCGATCATCACCGGCGAGGGCATGTCGGGCGGCGCCATCGCGATCACCACGGCCAACCGCGTGCTGATGTTCGAACATGCCATCTACAGCGTGATCTCGCCGGAGGCGGCGTCCTCGATCCTGTGGCGCGACGGCACCAAGGCGCAGGAAGCCGCGACCAGCATGAAGATCACGGCGCAGGACATGCTGCGCTTCGGCGTGATCGACCAGATCCTGAAGGAACCGGCCGGCGGCGCCCATCGCGATCCCGCCGCCATGATCGCGACCACCGGCGACGCCATCGGGCAGGCCCTCAACGATCTGCGCAATCTCGACCCCGGCATGATTCGCCAGCAGCGCCGGCAGAAATTCCTCGATATCGGCCGCAAGCTGGCCTGAAGCTGATTTCCGGCGGAAAATGGCCCCCGGGCGGCGCCCCCAATCGTTAACGTCAGGCTTTTTTGGGAATCCGCCATTTCCGCCCCAAT
>CALROE020000169.1:0-6883 GCA_943369715.1 Bradyrhizobium ivorense | reverse complement strand
TCGTCGCATCGCTGCTCCAAGCCGTGATCCCACAGCCGGATATCGGCTCTTTGCGCAGATCAATCTCCGCTCTCCAACGTCATCTCCACGAGCCGCCGAGAAAACGGAAGTACCAAAAAATGGTCAAACTATCTTAGCGCCTATGTGCGAACGCAGGGACCCATAATCACAGGAGCTCGCAGTCGAAAGGCGGTGGTTCAACAGCTCGGATTACGGCGACCGGCGGTGGCTATGGGTCCCGGTTCAGCGCTCGCTCCGCTCGCTTGGCCGGGACGACAACCGAGCTAATTCAAATTGACATTGAACTCATACGCGCGGTCGCCGCCGACCAGCGTGAACTTCAGCGCGGCGCCTTCCGGCTTGGCGCCGGGCGGCAGGCCGTCGAGTTCGAAGCCGAAACGCTTGACCCCGGGGTATCCGCCCTCGATCAGCTTCGGAACCGGCAGCGCCCAGTCCGGCGTCGGTCCTTCGACAAACAGGCTGATCTCGCGCGCGTCGGGCACGGCCACATCGACCAGCACGTTCGCCTTGCCGTCGCGCTTGACGTCGCGGATGGTCACCGGATTGGGATCGCCGACATTGGCCGGCTTCGGCACGGTATCGAGGGCGGCGAACAGCGCGCTGTCCTCGGTGCTGGCCACGCTGGTGAAGGCGAGCTCAGCCCTGGCTTCGACGGGAATGCAGAGCTTTTCGCAGACCGCGTAACTGATATCGGCGCGCAGCGTGACCGGCTTGTCGGCATTTTTGGCGACGATCCGCAACGGCAGCACCACCTGGGTCTTGTAGCCCAGGGATTGACCGCCGGCGCCGTCATCGAACTTCATCGGGGCCGGCCACAGCACCGTGACGGCTTCGACATTGTCCGATTTCGAGAAATCGAAGCGCGGCGGCACCCCGGAATCGCCGGGCGTACGCCAGTAGGTTTTCCAGCCCGGCTGCAGCTGAAACGCGATTCCGCCGAGCAGCACCGCGCCGCTGCGCGAGCCCGCCAGCAAACGGACCGCGGAGTGGCCGTCCCGCTGCCATGGCGACGAATCCCCGGCATGGACCTCGGCCGCCAGGGATGACGCAAATACGGCAACGGCCAGGCCGAGCGCGGCCGGCAGGGGAACTATGACGGTCATGAGACCGTCTTTACAGGCTGGCGAGGCGGTAAACCATTGAATTGCTTGTGATGCATGACGAAAAACGGCGCGATGCTTGATTGACAGATCGGCCACCCAATATCAGGATGAACATCAACGTGAGAGTCCTTTGCGGATGGACCCTGAAGGTAAAAGAACGAGGACTGCTCGCCGTCAAGCTGCCGCCGGCGCTGGCGACAATTTGTCCAATCAGGGCTATCTCGACGGTCAGTTATTGATCGCAATGCCGGTAATGGGCGACCCTCGCTTCGAGCGGTCGGTGATCTATCTCTGCGCGCATTCGTCCGAAGGCGCCATGGGCATTATCGTCAACCGCCCGGCCGGCAGCATCGACTTCCCCGAATTGCTGGTGCAGCTCGACATCATCAAGAAAGCCGACCAGATCAAGCTGCCCGAAAATGCCGAGAGCATGAAGGTGCTGAAAGGCGGCCCGGTCGAGACCGGGCGCGGCTTCGTGCTGCATTCCAGCGATTTCTTCATCAAGGATGCGACGCTGCAGATCGACAAGGGCATTTGCCTGACCGCGACCGTCGACATTCTCAAGGCGATTGCCCGGGGCGCCGGCCCGAAGCACGCGATCCTCGCGCTCGGCTATGCCGGCTGGGCGCCGGGACAGCTGGAAACCGAAATCCAGGACAATGGCTGGCTGCACTGCGACGCCGATCCGGACCTGGTGTTCGGCCGCGACGTCGAGGAAAAATACCTGCGCGCGCTGCGCAAGATCGGCGTCGATCCCGGCATGCTGTCGAACGAAGCCGGGCATGCGTGATACGTCATGCCCCGCGAAGGCGGGGCATCCAGTACACCGCGGCTTATCGGTTCAATCATTGGCGTCTCTGGAATACTGGATCGCCCGCCTTCGCAGGCGATGACGGCTGTGGGTGAATGGGCTCACCTGTCCCGCAGCGAGGTATTACTCCGCCGCCTGCTGCGTCACCGTAGGCTCGGTTCCGGCTACCGTGGCGCGGCGCATGTCGCGTGGCTGCGACTGGTCGTAGCGGCGGACGCGGTGCATGGTCTGGCGGTTGTCCCACATCACGAGGTCATGCAGCGTCCATTTGTGGACGTGGACGAATTCGCGCTGTGTGGCATGCTCGGTGAGGTCGCGCAGCAGCAGCCGCGCCTCCGGCACCGTCATGCCCCTGATGGCGCCGGCATGCGAGGACAGGTACAGCGACTTGCGGCCGTGCACCGGATGGGTGCGCACCAGCCGCTGCAGCACCGGCTTGAACAATTCCTTCTCTTCATCGGTATAATCGAGAAAGCCGAGCGAGCCGCGCGAATACATCAGCGAGTGCTCGCAGATCATGTCCTCGATCTCGGCCTTGGCTTCGTCGTCGAGCGCGTCATAGGCCGCGCGCATGTCGGCGAATTCGGTGTTGCCGCCCTTCGGGTTGACCACCCGCGCCGACAGCAACGAAAACTTCGCCGGGATCGGGCGGAACGAACTGTCGGAATGCCACAGCGAATTGCCGAGATTGAACAGATGGGTGCGGTGATCCTTCGGCAGCGGCTTGCCGTCCTTGCCGAGGTTGGAGACGTCGTTCAGTCCGGACGTCAGCCGGTAATCTTCCTTCTTGGTGACGGTGCCGCCGCGCGCGTTCTCGCGCTCGCCGAAATTCAGCGCGAACGCCAGTTGCTGCTCGTCGGTGATGTCCTGGTTGCGGAACAGCAGCACGGCGTATTTGTCCATGCCGGCCTCGATCTCCCGGGCCTCCTGCGGCGTCAGCGGCTTGCGCAGGTCGACGCCCGAAACCTCGCCGAAAAAATGCGGGTGAAGCTGCCGGATCGTGATGGCCATGGCGCGTTTTCTCCTGATCGGGGCGAGCGGTTATTCCGCCCTGTTTGGGCAAAAAGCTACTCCCGGACCGGACGATGTCAACGTCATCAGGCGCATGCCCGCCCTCAGGCGTTGCGGGCCATCAGGCCGCCGTCCACCGGGATCACGGCACCGGTCAGGAACGACGCCGCCGGCAGGCACAGGCTCAGCGTCATATGGGCGACCTCCTCGGGGTCGCCGTAGCGGCCGAGCGCGGTGCGGCGCTTGGCGTAGATGGTCTTGTGCTCTTCCGAAATCCGCTCGGTGATCGCGGTCCGGATCGGGCCCGGGCAGATGCAGTTCACGGTGATGCCGTCGCGGCCGAGTTCCACCGCAAGCGATCGCGTCAGGCCGGCCACGCCCGCCTTCGCCGCCGAATACGGACTGTGCAGGGCGGTGGCGCCGAGCGCCTCGGTGGAGGCGATATTGACGATCCGGGGGCTTTTCGATTTGCGCAGATGCGGCAGCGCGGCGCGGATGATGCGCGGATGCGCCGTCAGCATCACGGCCAGTCCCCTGGCCCAGGCTTCCTCGTAGCCGTCATCGTCGATCGCCACGCGCACCGAGATGCCGGCATTGTTGATGACGATATCGAGCCCGCCGAAATGCGCGGCGACGGCGCTGACGACGGCATTGATGTCGTCGCGGCTGGCGACATCCAGCGTCCAGGCCTTGGCGTTGCCGCCGCCGGCGGCGATCTCGTCCGCAACGGCCCGCGCGCCATCGGCCGAATAATCCGTGACCGCGACGTTGGCGCCCTCGGCCGCGAACACGCGCGCGGTGGCGCGACCCATGCCGCTGGCCGCGCCGGTGACGAGCACGGTCAATCCCTTGACCGAGCGGCTGAGCTGTTTGAATTCGGACATCGGATACTCGCTGATGAGGCCCTGCGGCTTGCAGGATTGACAAGGCTGGCACCGATCCCCAGAGAGGTCAAACCAGGCAAAAGGGAACGGGAGGCGCGCGCGATGAACGAACTGGATTTCAGCGGCAAACAGGTTCTCGTGGTCGGCGGCTCCAGCGGCATCGGCAACGGCATCGCCCAGGCGTTTCGCACCAGGGGCGCGCGCGTGCAGGTCTGCGGCACCCGCGCTTCGGCGACGGATTATTCGCCGGAAGAGGGATCGCATCTCGACGGTCTGGAGTACGCGCGGCTCGACGTCGGCGATCCCAAGGCGATCGAGAATTTCAAGCCGTCGTTCGACCGGCTCGATGTGCTGGTGCTGGCGCAGGGCGCTGTGATCTATCGCCGCGGCGAATTCGAAATGGACGGGTTTCGCAAGGTGCTCGAGGTCAACCTGACGAGCCTGATGGCCTGCGCCGGCAAATTCCACGACATGCTGAGTGCAGCGAAGGGCTCGCTGATCATCGTCAGTTCGACCGCCGCCTATCATTCGACAAAAGGCAATCCGGCCTACAACGCCTCGAAGACCGGCGCCATGGGGCTGACCCGGACGCTGGGACAGGCTTGGGCCGAGGATGGCATTCGCGTCAACGGCATCGCGCCCGGCCTCGTGGATACCAAGATGACCAAGGTGACGACGGCAAATCCGAAGCGGCTCGAGGGCGCGATCGAGCGGATACCGCTGAAGCGGCTGGGCACGCCGGCCGACATGGCGGGCGCCGCACTGTTCCTTGCCTCGCCGCTGTCTTCCTACATCGTCGGGCAAACGCTGATCGTCGACGGCGGACTTATTCTCTAGGAACCGGAGCGGGTTTCGTCAGTTAGCTCCGCGAGAATCAGCTCAGGAGTACAGACGATGGACAAGGATCGAATTGCCGGAACGGCCAAGGACTTTGCGGGCAAGGTCGAGGGCGCCGCCGGCAAGATTGCCGGAGATGCCCAGACCGAGGCGTCGGGCCGCATCCGCGAGGCTGCGGGCACGGTGCAGAACCTGTACGGTCAGGCCAAGGATGCCGCGCGCGATGCTACCGATGCCGCCGCGGGTCTCGCCAAGGATGCCTACGAGAACAGCGGCGAGACCCTGCGTGAGGGTACGGAAGCCGTGGCGAAGAGGGTGCAGGACAATCCGCTCGGTGCGCTGCTGATCGCGGGCGGCATCGGCTTCGCGCTGGCGATGCTGATGACGCGCCCCCCGCGCCGTCCGCCGCTGCGCTGGCGGTATTGAGGGCGAGCTTTCTCTCGTGTCATTCCGGGATGCGCCGCCAGGCGCAGACCCGGAATCCAGAGGTTATACGTCAGAGTTTACGACGAGATTCCGGGTTCGATGCTTCGCATCGCCCCGGAATGACTCATGACAATTGTTATCGCGCAAATACTCCCGGGGCGGATGCCGACCGTCCGACATTGCTTGGCGGACGCGGTGCGGCCGGGGCGAGGGGCCCGCGCGGCGGCGGCGGGGGCGGCGCCACCTGGCGCGGTGCCGGCGCGGCACCAAAACCAAAGAAATTCCCGAACGCCGGCGTCTCCGGTTGTGCCGGGCGAAGCTTCTTGACCACCGGTTTCGGCGGCGCGGCCGGAGCGGCTGCTGTTCCATCCGGCGCCGTCGATGCCACCGGCGTATCCCCCTTGGCCTGTTCGCGCCCGACCTCGCGGCGCGGCCAGACGAAATCATCGGCGCGGCCGGCGGGCGGCGCCAGCGGTTCGCCCTTGACCAGCGTTCGCGCCGCCAGTGCATCGACCGCGGCCGGCCTCGAGCCGGGGCCTCCGAGCAATTGGTCGGTGCCGACGGAGGAAGCCACCAGCGGCAGGATCGGTCCGGCCAGCGGACGCGGCGCCGGCTGGCCGGGCAGCGCGTTGGCGTCGGGTGTCGCGGGTTCGGTCGGCAACGCAATCGGTCCGGAACGCGCCGCCATCAGCCGGGTGATCTCGCGCTCGGCATAATGCGCGAGCTTGCGCGCGCCGGCCTTGGTGAAATACACGCCGTCATGGGCGCGCAGCCGGCGGATCTGGCCTTCGAAGTCCGGGCCCTGCAGCAGGAAGCGGCCGGCTTCGTCGACGAAGCCGTCCCAGACGTCGACATAGGTGATGCCGGCCTTGCCGGCGGCGTCGCGGTACAGCGAATTCAGGAACAGCGTGTCCGACATCGCCTTGGGGCCACGCACCGCGGGCAGGCCGACCCACAGCACCGGCACGCCCCTGGATTTCAGGACCGCGATCATCTCTTCGATCTTCTTGGCGTAGAGTTCGACCCAGCGTTCATCGCGAAATTCATGGAGACCGCTGCCGGTTCGCGTTTTCTCCGGTGCTACGATCGACGGCAGATCGCCGTCGGCATCGTCGGCGGCGTCGGCATCGGCCGGCTTGCCCTCCGGCTTCGCCTTGGCGTCGGCCACATCATCCGGCTTCGCCGCGGGTTTCGCGTCGCCGGGCTTGGCGTCGGTCTTGGTATCAGTCTTGGCATCAGTTTTGGCGCGCGGGTCCTTCTTGTCGCTCTCCTTCTTGGACTTGTCGACCGCCGCTTCGCGGATCGCGACGCGGTCGTTGAGTCCGAGCATGACGACGATGGCGTCCGGCTTCTCGCTGGCGAGAATGCCTTTTGCCGCGGCGGCCCAGTCGGAAGGCTCGCCCCTGGGCTGATACTTGATCAGGCCGGAGACGGTCTTGTGTTTGCGGATCACGCCCATGTCCGGCTGCTCGGAATAGGCATCCTCGAGACCATAGGCGAGCCAGTCCGCCATGGCGTCGCCGAGCACCAGCACGTTGCGCTCCGGCACGATGTTCGGGTCGCGCTTGTCCGGCGGCGGCGCCCTGGAAAAATTCTCGACCCGTTTCGGCGCCTGCTGCTGGAATGGCGCGAACAGGTCGCCGCCGAACCAGCCGCCGCCACCGCCGCGCTGCGGCGGCGCCTGCCGGGGTGGTCCGCCGAAATTGAAGAACTGCGCGGATGCCGGCCCGACGATCCCCACCAGCAGCGCGACCACAACCGCCAGCACGATCAGCGGGCCGCTTTCGGTG